>JAQTRE010000010.1 GCA_028711995.1 Dehalococcoidia bacterium
CGGCGAGTTTTCTTTTTCTTATTGGCATAGGCCATGCTGGCAAATGTGGGTCCATTTATCACGGCAGATCTCCTTGAAGTAGTCTGCCATTATTATCGCATGATTCGGGACTTAATCAGAGGTTCCTCAAGTAAACTCAGGCCAAGTGACAGTCAACGATTCTTACGATATACGCCTGCGCACGAATCGCCGAATGCGCTCCAGCGCTTCCTCGATCTCTGGCAGAGAGACGGCATAGCAGCAGCGCACATGTCCCTCACCGCAGGTGCCGAACGCCGATCCCTGAATGACCACCACCTTCTCCTCTTTGAGGAGATTTTCGGCAAACGCGTCCGATGACAGGCCGGTGGACTTGATCGAAGGGAAGGCGTAGAAGGCGCCTTTAGGCTCAAAACACGGAAGGCCGATCTCATTGAGGCCCTTGACGATCACCTTGCGCCTGCGATCATATTCGGCCAGCATCTGCTGGATATCTTCCTCGCCGTTCTTGATGGCCTCAAGGGCCGCCATCTGCCCCATGATGGAAGTACACATCATGGCATACTGATGAATCTTCATCATCGCCTCAATGATGTCCTCCCGCGCCATGGCATAGCCGACCCGCCATCCGGTCATGGCATAGGCCTTGGAAAATCCGTTGATCAGGATAGCACGCTCCTGCATATCCGGCAGACTGGCAAAGCAGGTGTGCTCCACGCCGTAGACCAGCCGATCGTAAATCTCATCGGAGATCACCAGAAGATCATGCCGCCGGGCGATATCGGCGATGCGTTCCAGTTCGCTTCGATCCATCACCGCGCCGGTAGGATTATTGGGGAAGCCCAGCAAAAGAGCCTTGGTTCGAGGGGTGATGCGCTTTTCGATCTCTTCCGCCTTGACCTTGAAGTCATTTTCAATCGAAGTCGGTACCGGCACCACCACTCCACCGGTCAGAATCGTACAGGGTGTATAGGCCACGTAACCCGGGTCCGGGACGATGACCTCGTCGCCAGGATCGAGAATGGCGCGCATGGCCAGATCCAGCGCCTCGCTCGATCCGGTGGTGACCAGAATCTGGTTGTTCGGATTGTAGGCGATTCCATATCGATGCTGATAATGCTCAGCCAGCGCCTTTCTAAGTTCGATGCGGCCGTAGTTGGAGGTATACATGGTATACCCCTTCTCGATGGCATAGATACCCGCCTCAGAGATATGCCAGGGCGTGACGAAATCGGGCTCCCCCACACCCAGCGAGATGGCCCCGTCCATCCCGGAGAGCAAGTCGAAGTATTTTCTGATCCCGGAGGGTGGGATCTTCTGCACCCGCTGAGAGATCGCGTTCCTTGGCACTTTCTTCATAGCGATTAAGGTCGCCTCGATTCTTGATTCCTTAATCATACCCGATATTTGCCTCTGTATCCACTGCCAGCGAGTCAGCCAGTTGAACATCTTGTTATTCACCAATCCCAAAGGTATCATAGGATCACCAGAAATTCGTAAGACGGTTTCAGGCGAGCAGATAACCCCATTCTTTGGGATGGGCTCGCCAGAATCGAGGCCATCGTCAAGATCGAACGGCTTTATGCAGCTCATGAACGACCAACAAAAGACTCAAGAACAACTCATCGCTGAGTTATCACAAGCCCGCCGCGAGATCGCTGAATTGCGAGAAGGCGAGAATCGGCGCATCTGGGTGGAAGAAGCTATCTCAGAGTCTGAGGATAATTTGCGTGCCTTGGTTGAAAACGCTCCGGACCATATCATGATTCTGGATCACCAAGGAACCATCCTGTCTGCCAACCGCATTGTTCCCCCTTTTACTCCCGAGGCTGTATATGGCAAAAACATTTTCGATTTCATCGCCCCGCAATTCCACAGTACTGCCCAAAAGTGCTTTGCCCACACTTTTCAGACTGGAGAAATGATAAACTTCGAAGGCAAAGGCGTACATCCCGGTTTTACAGGATGGTGGGTCGGCCGGGTGGGCGCTGTGAAACGCGGTGGAGAGGTCATTGCCGTAACATTTATGAATACGGACATCAGCCAAGTAAAACACGCCGAGGATGTGCTTCGAGAACATTCTCAACGGCTGGTAGAGGCTCAGGAGGCAGAGCGTCGTCGTATTGCCAGAGAACTCCATGATCATATTGGGGGGAGTCTTACCGGACTTCGGCTATTACTGGAAAAGGCGGTCATGGAACCGCCTGAGAAATCGCAGCAAAGCATATCCGAAGCGCAGGCGTTGATCTTTGAACTCATGGCGTGGGTGCGCGATTTCTCCCTTGACCTTCGACCCTGGATGCTGGATGACCTGGGCTTGTTGCCGGCCTTTTTCTGGGGGCTTGATCGGTTGAAAGCAATAGCCGGTCTTTCTGTGGATTTCGAGCACGCGGGTTTGCAGGGGCGATTCCCCGCACAAGTGGAGACTTCTGCCTATCGCATCGCGCAAGAAGCATTAACCAATGTCGTCAAGCATGCCGGTGTTCAAAAAGCCACGGTACGGCTTGTGGGTGACCGGCACCAACTGACCGTGATAATTCAAGATGCGGGCCGTGGGTTCGATCCGCGAACCGCATTCAGCAACCCCCTGTCCAGTGGGCTGATCGGAATGAGAGAGCGCGCAGTATCACTGGGCGGAAAGTTGTTCGTGGACTCCGAAGTTGGGATGGGAACAACCATAATGGCTGAACTGCCGCTTAGGGAGATGGTCCCGGAATCTGCAGATGAGGACTGGAAGTGACAACAATTGTACTGGCCGATGATCACGATATAGTCAGGAGAGGACTACAATCCGTGCTGCAGGCACAGAAGGATTTCGAGATCATCGGCGAAGCGTCGGACGGACTGGAGACCATCAAGATCGCGGAGAAGCTACAGCCGGATGTGCTGGTGCTGGATCTGGTCATGCCGGGGCTAAGCGGACTGGAGGTCGCCAGAAGAGTTGCCAAGCAATCGCCGAAAACCAGGGTGATTATTCTCTCCATGTATGACAACGAAGCCGGTGTGTTGGAAGCCTTCAGGGCCGGGGCAATGGCGTACGTAGTAAAGCAGGCCTTGTCAAATGAACTGGTACAGGCCATCCGCGCTGTCATGGAAGGCCGTTTATATCTCAGCCCTCCGCTTTCCGATCGGGCCATCGCCAGTTATGTAGAGAAGGCCCAGGGGGCCAAACTTGATCTGTACGAGACGATATTGACATCCAGAGAGCGAGAGGTTCTGCAATTGACGGCCGAGGGATATACCAGCATTCAGATCGGCCAGCGGCTGTCCATCAGTCCGCGCACAGTCGATACCCACCGCAACAGCGCCATGCGAAAGCTGGACCTCCATAGCTCGGCTGATATCGTCCGGTATGCTATCCAACGAGGAATCGTCCCCCTCGAAAGTTGACCCGCATCTGCTTTGGTGCAACACGATTCGATAGAACCGCGAACTCGCCCCGATCAATATCAAGCGGCCTGCGCGCCATCAGTACGTTGGTTCGCGTATACACAGGCTCGTGACTGTTTCACATAATCGCGCCATAATTACGCTTATCCGCGGATATACAACCCCCTTGTCTACTCCTCATACTAAGATCGTAATAGAATATCGTATAATCATTGAATATGTTGCGCTTGCCGAAATTACAGTTGAGAGAGCGACTGAAGTGATTGAAAGGCTCCGCGTGAAGGCAATGTGAGGGTGGAACAAGTAGAGGAACCCCCTATGAGTCATCGATCAGACCCGCAACACCGAGAAATTGATTAGTGGAGGAGGTTGGTACCATGCCAATTCTGAGACAGGACAGGATGACATCGGATGAGCGATTGGTGGCCCTGCTCAACAGAAAGCCCGTTGACCGCGTTCCCATCTATCCCTTAGCTGTTGGCTTCTCTGTCGTCAATGCCGGCTTCACGATTTTCGACGCCTATGGAGATTCCACCGGAAAGAAGAGCGCCGATGCGACACGATGGATGAATGAGCAATACGGCTTCAATCAGTTGCCGCTTCTGGGCACCAATGGAGTAGTAGAGTTTGGCGGGGAACTAACGCTGCCTACAGGTGAGTATAGTCAATCATCAGCCATCGCTCGCCACGGAGTCAACACATCAAAAGAAGCCTGGGATTTGAAGTCGCCCCCCGACGTCAGAACATCGGGTTTCTTGCTTTCGAGGGCCATGGCAATCAGCAAGCTGGAGGCGGAGCGCGGTGCACCCTATATCCACATCGCGATGCAAGGCCCCTGGGATATCGCCTGCAACATTTGCGGAATAGAACGGTTATGTAAATGGGCGATGCGAGAAAAGGAGACGGCCCATCACCTGCTACGGCTGGCCACCGATTTCAATTTACAGATCATCAATTGGTGGGCTGAGACTTTTGGCGCGGAGCGTCTCTTCCCTTTGAGCGCCCACCCTCATACGGCAGCTCAGATAATCGGGCCGAAGATATTTGAGGAATTCTGCTTCCCCTATATCAAGGAGGAACACGAAAAAATGATGGGGATGGGCATCAAGAACATCCTCACTCATGTCTGCGGTTATCATGCCATGAACTATCCGATGTGGGCACAAATCCCTATGGGAAACCCCGGGATTATCAGCGTCGCCCATGATATGCATGAAGACTGGCCATCGCCTCTTGAGAGTGTGGGGAAGCTTTTCCCAGATGATATCATCATGGGCAATATCGAACCGGCGGTCTTTCAGGTGGGTACTCCAGGGCAAGTCTATGAGCTGGCCAGAAAGTGCATCGAGATCGGGAAGAAGCATGAGGCAGGGTTTGTTCTGGGGCCAGGGTGCGAACTGCCGCCCAAAGCATCACCCTACAATGTCTGGCAGATGACCAAGGCAGTCAGCGACCATGGCTGGTACGAATAGCAAGCGGGTATCGCTGTTTATCAAGTGACAAGCGAGGCTGGCCGAAAAAGGGCAATTAAGAAATCGGAAGAGAAGGAAGGTGGCTTTTATGAACCGAATCAGCGCTCTCCTGGATGGAAAACGAGTAGACAGAGTCCCTGTCTTCCAATTCGCACTGGGGTTTTGCGCCAGGAACGTTGGGTATCCCATTGCTGCCATTTATCAGGACCCTGAGAAGAGCTTGCAGGCACAGCTGTGGAGCAAAGAGATGTACGGCTGGGACAATGCTCCGTTTTACGGGTATGCCTCGTATGGGAGCTGGGAATTCGGGGGACCAATAGAGTTCCCCAGCAGCGAGCTGCAACAAGCCCCGACGATTCCCTATTTTCCGGTGCAATCGGAAGAAGATATCAAGGGCCTGAAATTGCCCGCTGTGAAAAGGGCTGGCATGCTTCCCTTCGCTATGGAGTTCTCCCAGCTTCAGAAGAGGCTTGATCTGCCGATCACCGTGGTGGTGGGAGGAGTATTCACACTGGCGGGAAACATCTGTGGAGTGGATCGGCTATGCCGCTGGATGCTGAAGAAGCCTGAACTCGCCCACCAGATTATTCGCCTGTCCACCGATCATATCCTGGACGTAGTACAATATTGGGGGGAAACATTCGGCGCGGAGAGGGTTATCCCCTATATTCTGGAACCTCTGGCAGCCAATCAAATAATTTCACCCGGACAATTTGAGAAATTCGTTCTCCCCTATGAGAAGGAAGCCCATGAAAAGATGTTGTCCATGGGCATTAAACACATCCTCTGCCACATCTGCGGCGAACAGAATCTGAACATACCGTTCTGGGAACAGATTCCGATGGGCAACCCCGGCATCGTCACCTTCGGCAAGGAGGTCAATCTGGCCACGGCCATAAGACACTTCGGGGACAAGTGCATTATCGCCGGCAACGTTGAGCCCCGCATTCTTCAGGAAGGAACTCCGCAGGAGGTCTATGAAGCCATGAAGCAGTGTGTCATTGAGGGCAAGGATTCTCCCCGGGGTTTTATAGCGATGCTGGGCTGCGAACTTCCGCCAATGGCTCCCCCGTATAATGTCCATACGATGATGAAGGCCGTCAATGACTTCGGCCGGTATAGCTAAAATGAACGGCATGGATAAGGGTTGAATTGCAGCCATCCAACACAATAGGGCGTGCTAAAACCAGAAAAGGAGGTAGTCTGAAATGACGTCAAAGGAGAGGACGAGGGAGATAATCAAGGGGCTTTATGATGCCGTGGTGGCATTTGATGAGGGAAAGGTTGTGGAGCTCAGCCACACCGTCCTCAATGAAAGCGTGGACCCATATGTCGCGGTGGTCGATGGCCTGGCCAGTGGCATGTCCGAGGTGGGCGACCGCTTTAACAAGATGGTTTACTTCGTCCCCGAGCTTCTCCTGTGCTCAGATGCGCTCTATGCCGGTTTAAACATCCTGAAGCCGGCCATACTCGCATCGGGAGGAAAGGCCGCCGTAAAAGGATCCATCGTCCTCGGCGTTGTTGAGGGCGATATTCACGATATCGGCAAGAACCTGGTTAAAGTGATGTTTGAAGCTGCCGGCTGGACCGTGCACGATCTGGGGCGCGATGTGAAACTCCAAAGGTTTGTTGAGGAACAAGCAAAGACCGGCTCTGAAGTTGTCGGCCTTTCCGCTCTGACAACTAGCAGCATGCTGGCAATGCAACAAGCGGTTCACATGATAAAGTCCAGCAATCCCAAGACCCGTGTTCTGGTAGGCGGAGCGCCGATAAACATTGACGTGGCCAAGAAGTTTGGCGCCGACGGATATGCTCCAAGCGCCGGAACCGCAGTCGCGGAGGCGGCGAGGCTTGTAAAACATTAAATGGAGATGCGACATCACGGTAGAAGCCAGTACACTCGAATATCAATTCGGCCGCCAGCTTGATCAAAGGGTAGCTGCTCCTTTATGGCGGGATGCATGATCGGATGACATGACAAAAGTAGTGGTTAACCCCGGCATATGCGGTTTTCTTACCTCCATAGAGGTCGAAAAGACTGCTGGTCGAAAGGTCAGGGTCAGAATTCTCAGCGATTGTGAGACAGTGACCAAGCTGGGCGAATCACTGACGGAGGTCGATCAGAGGGATGTCATCAAGCAACACGCAAATATCAATCGAACAGCCTGGAAATTTCCATTGCACCCATCATGTCCTGTTCCTGTGGCCATCATAAAAGCAGTTGAAGTTGAGGGAGGCTTGGCGCTGCCTCGCGATGTGGTTATCCACTTCGAGAAGCCCGATTAGAGACAGCGGACTGCAGAGCGTCCCAAGGGGAGACTATACTTGTCTGATAGCAAGAGGCACGAGATCATTTTCCATCCCTCAGTGTGTAGAGGTACTATCGATGATGGCAAAACCATCATGGAGGCCTCCCAGGAACTTGGCGTGCCGATAGAGGGTGTCTGTGGCGCTCAAGCGCTTTGTGGTAAGTGCCAAGTCAGAATCAAGGAGCGGCTCTTTGCCGAATATGGCATGGCATCTGGCTCAGGGGCTGTATCTCCACTAAGCGAGTCGGAAAAGAAACTGTTGAGTGATGAGGAAAAGCGGCAGGGTTACCGGCTAGCCTGCCAGACTCACGTCCATGGCGATATCATGGTCTTTGTTCCCGAACAAAGCCGGGGGCAGGAACAGATCGTCCGCAAACAAGCCACGCCGAGAACCATCGAGTTGAAGCCCGCGGTAAGAAAATACTGCGTGGAGATGGCACCCCCTACCCTGCGGGATAGCCTAGGCGATTGGGATCGCCTACGGATCGAACTGCATCGACGGTTCAACTTGAGCAATCTGACCATTGATTTTCAGGTAATGACAGACCTGCAAAAAGTGGTGCGCCAAGGCAATTGGATTGTGAGTGCATCCGTGTGGATGGACAATGAGGTAATCAGGGTAGAGCCCGGACATGAAAGCGGGAGCTATGGGATAGCAGTGGACATAGGGACTACCACCCTGGCCGGTTACCTGTGTGATCTGGAAAGTGGTGAAGTGGTTGCCACCGAATCTATGATGAACCCCCAAGCGGTTTACGGCGATGATGTGATGACCCGCATCAGCTACACCATGGGCAACCAGGATGGCCGCGAGCGCATGAACCAGGTGATCATTGAAGCTCTCAATCAGCTCGTCAGGCAAGCAGCGGCCCGCGCAGGCATTGAGGCAAAAGATATCATTGACATGACCGTTGTGGGCAACACATGTATGCATCATTTCTTCCTGAATCTCGATCCTCAGCACATCGCCAAAACTCCCTTTACCCCGGCAATATGCCATTCCCTGAACGTGAAGGCCCGCGACTTGGGGTTAAAGATATCCCCCGGAGCTTATGTTCATGTCCTTCCTATCGAAGCCGGCTTTGTCGGGGCTGATAATGTAGGAGTACTCCTGGCAGAAGAACCATACCACCAGGATGATATTGTGTTGATCCTCGATATCGGCACCAACGGAGAACTGATACTCGGTAACCGGGACAGTATCCTCTCCGCCTCCTGTGCTACTGGCCCGGCATTCGAGGGAGCCAGCATAAGGCACGGCATGCGTGCTGCTGTTGGGGCTATCGAGAGAATTGAGATAGCCCCGGATACCAAGGAGGTGCGCTTCCAGGTTATCGGGAAAGAGGGCTGGAATACGAACTTGCCACATATCGGGGCTAAAGGCATATGCGGATCAGGGGTGATCGATGCCATAGCTCAATTGCTGGTGAGCGGTGTAATAGGCAAAACCGGGCGTTTCAACGAAGACCTGGAGAGCGCCCGTTTCCGCGTGATAGAGGGAGAGCCGGAATTCGTCATCGCCTGGGCAGATGAGACCTCTATCGGTCGCGACATCGTAATCTGTCAGAGTGATATAAGGCAGATCCAGCTGGCAAAAGGGATCATGTATGCCGGGGCAAGAATCATGATGCAACATTTGGGTGTGGAAATTTTGGATAAAGTTATCTTGGCCGGAGCCTTCGGCAGTTGTATCAACCAAGAATCGGCAGCTATCATCGGCCTCTTTCCTGATTGTGCTTTAGAGAACATTTGCGCCGTGGGTAACGCTGCCGGTGATGGAGCTCGCATAGCTCTTCTTAATGTGGATAAGAGAGCAGAAGCCGAAAATATGGCCAGAAAAGTGGAATATATGCAATTAGCTTTAGTACCTGATCTTGCCAGGGTTTTTGGCCGGGCGATGTGGTTCCCCCATATGCATGATTCCTTTCCTCTTTTAACAGGTTCCGGCCTCGGCAAGACAATGGAATAATATTGAGCTTTAATGCCAACAGTTTATACTACAGAACATCAATCTTGTGTGGGTTGAAAGTCATCATTTTGAGGGAAGGAGGTGCCCACAAAGCGTGAGTTGGTGGAAGCTTGTGTACAGATTACTCGGGTGAAACACAAAATAAGGAGGGTACATATGCACAGTCTGAGAAGCAGTCTCTGGTACAAAGCAGCAGCCTTGATCATTGTGGCAACATTGCTGGTTCCCGTGCTGGCTGCCTGTGGTGACGACGGTGATAAGACGACTCCTGCAGAAATCACTGCCCCTCCATCCACAACCACCCCCGCAACTTCAAACCCAGCCATAACGACCTCCGATAAGCCGGTGAAGATCGGTGTGATCATTGATTACAGCGGCCCGGCTGCCTTGACAGGCTTTCTGGTGGATGGCGTCATCGAATTCGCCAAATGGTACTGGAATGACAAACAAGGCGGCATCCTGGTAGGAAACGAGCGCCGACCGGTGGAGTTTCTCAAATACGATAACAAAGGTCAGGTGGCAGAGGCAGCAGCTGCCGCAAAGAAAGCCTTGATCGATGGGTGTACGGTGGTCACCATGGGAGGAACTTCGAATTCGTTTGGCTTTGCCATTGCTGACGTGACCGATCCGGCAAAGGTCCTCTATTCAACCTTCCTAAATGAACCGGACCTGTTCACTACTTACAGCTGGTTGGTTTGCTCATTCTACGACCTTGAGGCGAGGGCCAAGATGACTGCCGACGTGGTTGTCAAAAAGATAAAGGCCAAGAAGGTCAGTATTCTCTGTCTGGAACTGGAGACCGACCGCAAGGCGATGGACAGGGTCAAAGCGGCAATCAAGGATTTGGATCCTACCATAGAGATCGTTAGTGAGGACTACGTCTCCCTGGGGACCTCAGATTTTTCGAGCCTGCTGACGAAGATCAAATACAAGAATCCGGACGTACTTGTCACCATCTTGGTTGAGGCGAACTACCAGGCAATAGCCAAGCAGATATTGGAAGGAGGCGGCTGGGGCAATATCCAGCACGTCGGCAATACTGAGGGGTCCAGTTTCAGTGGAATCGGCAAGTCTCCTGGTGCAAACGGCTGGTATACACCGTTCATGTACCTGAACGGCCAGGGAAGCCCGGCCCAGATAGAATTCGGTGAGCTGTGGGCCGAAAAGTGCGCCGTTGATTCTGGCTGGAAGAAGAAGTATTCGGCGGCAGGAACAGCGCCTCTGTCCAACCATCCTGTCCTATATAATCCTCTACTGACCGCAATCAAGGCTATCGAGAAGGCCGGAACCGATGATCGTGCCAAAGTGGCTGAAGCCGCCAAAGGGCTTGAGTTTGACTCCGCCCTGGGATACGAGAAATTTGGTCCGGGAGGCCAGAGCTCCATCGCCGGTTTTTATGTTCACTGGCAGGATGGGCAACCTGTCCCCGTCGACTTGAGTGAATAGACATTCGGTCGGTTGTGGCGGATTTCATCCCCCGCCACAACCGACCGGGAAGCATTCACCATGGCGGAGCCGCCGCGCGTTCGCAGAGCCCCCCTGGTTCAATGGTCTTCTCGCAAGGTTGAGGATAGGGGGATAACTGTTTTGGGCGCACACCGCAACAATTTGCCTCGCTTGATCCCATCGGCTATAATCAAGCAGATCATATACTCCCCTGTAATATCCGCATGGCTATTTTCTATTCTTTTGCCACGGGCACGATGAAGTTCGCCCTGATATCACTCACCCGCTGGCGGGTGATCGGGAAAGAGAACGTGCCGGCAACCGGGCCGTTCATCGTCGTGGCCAACCACCTCAGCATGGTCGACCCGCCGCTGCTGAGTGCCAGTATACCCCGGCCGATTACATTCATGGCCAAGGAGGAGCTTTTCCGCTCCTGGGGAGGGATAATCGTGAGCGCCTTCGGCGCTTTCCCGGTACAACGAGGCGCTGCCGATAGAGAGGCACTCCGGAAAGCCCTGAAAGTGCTGGAAGATGGAGGAGTACTGGGCATGTTCCCGGAAGGGACCCGAAGCACCGATCAGCGCTTGGGAAAAGCCACTGTGGGCGCTGCTTTCATCGCCGTTCATTCCGGCGCTCCCATTCTGCCCGTCGCCATCAGCGGATCCGATAACGTCAAAGGACCGGGGGTTGTTGTTCGACGGCCTATGATCACCGTCACCATCGGCCCACCCTTTCACCTCAGTGCAGGCAAGAAACAGACAAATCGGGATCGCTTGGCTGAAGCCACCGACCTGATCATGAGCCGGATTATCGATGTTTTGCCCCCGAACCAAGGATGCTCTGATTAAGTGGCGCAGATACCTCCTGCCGGGGGCCTGCCCTCGACCCGATCGGGGGTTTGGGGGTGCCCCAAAACTTTTCCTCTCTTCCCCCAAGACTGGGGGCAAGGGAGTTGATCGGGAGTTGATCAGGAGTTGATCAGAACTTGATCGGAGCTTCACCCATGTCAGAGAAACAAATCTGATTGGATTCATCGGCCAGAAATTTGCTCCCTCTTCGCGCTTCGGCTATAATCAAACAAACAGCAAATCATTCAGATTGTGCAATTTATTATCCGGCGATAACCCGGATTGAACCAGAGGACAGAACATCAGGATGCCATCCGTCTATGCCACCGGTACGGCCACGATGAAGCTTCTGCTGAGGGCGCTGACCCGCTGGAAGGTGGTCGGTCAGGAGAACATACCCAGAGACGGGCCGATCATTATCGTGGCCAATCACATGAGCATGGTCGACCCCCCGCTTCTGAGCGCCAGCATCCCCCGGCAGATCAGCTTCATGGCCAAAGAAGAGCTCTTCACCTCCAAGCGATGGTGGCTCGTGCCTGCCTTCGGGGCCTTTCCGGTGCGCCATGGCATGGGAGATGTGCAGACCATTCGTCGGGCCACCCGAATGCTGCAAAAGGGACAGGTTCTGGGCATCTTCCCGGAGGGGAAGCGGAGCAGCACTCACGCCATGGACAAGGCAGAGGTCGGAGTTGCTCTGATTGCCCTTCTCTCCGGTGCTCCAATTCTCCCCGTTGGGATCACCGGCACCGAAAAGGTAAAGGGCCTGGGGGTGATTTTCCGGCGTCCCAGGATCACGGTGACCGTAGGTCCCAGATTCTACCTGGCCAAAAGCTGGGGCAGGCCATCCAGAGAGCGATTGACGCTGGAGACTGCCATCATCATGAGCCACGTCGCCAGCGTTCTGCCTTCGAATTATCACGGGGCGTACGGTGATTATCTGACGTACACTATCGAAAGAGAAACGGAAGTTGCCCGTGAAGATTGAGCTGGCTTCTGAGATGGGACTGTGTTTCGGCGTCAAGAGAGCCATCGAACTGGCCCAGGAGGCCGTTCGGAAGCACGAATTACTGGAGAGCCTTGGGCCGATCGTTCACAATAAACAGGTGGTGGATAGATTTGCCGCTGAGGGAATGCGCGTTATCGAGAGGCTCGATCAGATGCAGGGGCACGATATCCTCATCCCCTCTCACGGCGTGGGAAAAGAACTGAATGAACAGATCGCCGCACGGCAGTTGAATGTGATTGACGCCACCTGCCCTATTGTCCATAATGCACAGACTGTAGCCCAAAAGCTGGGCCTTGAAGGGTTCAAGGTACTGGTTTTCGGGGACGCCTCCCACGCCGAGGTGGAGGGATTGCTTTCCTGGGCCGGCAAGGGAGCGATAGCCGTTACGGATGTCCCGGAATTTCGGGTCCCACCCCGCCGCATCGGAATCCTTTCGCAAACCACGCAAAGTCAGGCACAGTTCGCCAGCTTTCTGGCCAAGTTCATGAATTCTCAGCTTGCCTCGTTATCCGAGATACGCATCTTCAACACCATTTGTGATGCAACAGCCAAGCGCCAGGCCGCAGCGATGAATCTGGCCAAGAATGTTGACCTGATGATGGTGATTGGAGGACACGATAGCGCCAACACCAAACGTCTGGCCGAACTCTGCAACTCTGTCGGCGTGAAGACCCTCCACATTGAGTCCGTCGATGAACTCGATATGCTGGATTACTCTCCGCAATATCGGATTGGCATCACGGCAGGAGCCTCCACGCCTGAGTGGGTCATCAGAGAGGTGATTGGGAAACTGGAGCGATCCTTGAGATAAGAAAAGGCGTCCGAAACCAAAAGAGGCCATCCTCCCTGACGAAGGACAGCCTCTTTTACCATGGCGCGCTCCAAAATCACGATTCCGCTGGTGCGGGATTTTGCACTTCTTGGTTTTCCTTCAGATTGGCTTTACTCGCCACCGGTGCCGACTTCGCCTTTTCCTGATCGCTCAATTTCGCCTTCATTGAGACGATCCTCTCCTCCAGGTCCTTATTGGCCGTCTTGATCGCCTCTACCTTCTGGCGTTTCTCCCGAATCAGCTTTCGCAGCATGTCCGAGTATTCAGGAGCCCTGGCAGCCTTTATCTCAATCTGATGGCGCTTCATCTGACCTTCAAGCTCCGCAATCTCTTCCTTGTTTTCCTGAATCACTTTTCCCCAGCGTTCAACCTGAGTCTTTGTCCGGCCGATCCAATCTTCCTGCTTCCTGCGTTTCACTTCACGGATCCCATCCACCTTGGCAATCGCCACATCCCAGGCACTATTCAGAACGGACTTTATCTCCTCACGTTGAGACTTGCTCAAAGGGTTTTCCCTTAAATGATTTTGCGCCTCTTTCACCTTATCCAGCGCCTTGAAGGCATCACCCTCATTGGCCTCATCAAGGGCAGCCTTTGCCTCCGGCTGCAGTTGACTATAACTCCGATCCCATAAAGCCTTCCTCCGGCCGAATACCAAATCATTCGCCTGGCGCCACATCTCCCAGCAGGCCTGCTCATCTTCCCTCGTCATATTGCTGACGACCGGCGCTGCTTTCTGAGACTCAGCTGCAGGATCAGAGCCCCGTTCCTTTGGTTTGCCTTTCAGCAGCACAAGCGCCTCACTCAACATTGTCTGAGATTTGGACAGAGCCATAATATCTTCAGGGTTAGACTCGACGCCGGAAAGCGCCTCCTTGACCTTCTTTTCGACCAACTCGCGCGTCTGTTTGGATTCCCCCCTGCGAGATTGCCATTCCCTCTCCTGCTTTTCCCTGATCTGCATGGTCTGCGCTCTGCGAGCCTGCATTTCCTGCTGCTGCCTTCGTTTCGCTTCTCCGCATACGCGGCCATACTTCTCCTGAAGTTTCTCTTTATCGTCCGGTGAGAGCGGGGTCAGCGTCTCAAACATAGCGGAGATTTCATTGGCTTCAGCCCAGAACTCCCGGTACTTAAAGCCATCCGGGCTATCATAGCCCGAAGAAAGTCCTTCGATTTTCTCTTCCAGAACTTGGATATTGGCCTTCTCCTGCGCCAGCCATTTCTCCCATTCTGCAGCCATCGATTCCGTTTCAGTCATCTTAATAGCCTCTTCTACTGATGAATTTCCTATCCCTATCAGGTATAAACCTGCATAAGACTCTTTTCCCTGGCGGCTACTCTTCAGCCATCGCCTCAATCCAATTCACCAGGGTTCTGACCGGAATTCCGGTGGCTCCTTTAGGCGAATAGCCACGGCCCTTGTCCAGCATAAACGTGCCCGCGATATCCAGATGAACCCATGGGGTCTTCCCCACAAACTCGTGCAGGAACTGCGCCGCGCTGATGGCACCTCCCCACCTGCCGCCGGAGTTTTTGATATCGGCAATATCACTCTTGTTGTGATCCTTGTATTCATCAAACAGAGGCATTTGCCACATTCTTTCCCCTGTCCGTTCGCCAGCGGCAATCACGCTATCGATAACCCTCTGATTGTTGCCGAAAGCGCCGCTGCAAACATCGCCCAGCGCCACATGGCAGGCTCCGGTTAGTGTAGCAATATCGATCATCGGTGAGAGGCCCAGCTTATTCCCATAGCAGAGAGCATCAGCCAGGATAAGCCGACCTTCAGCATCCGTGTTAATCACTTCGATGGTCTTGCCGTTCATCGCCTTGATGATATCGCCCGGCTTCAAAGCACTCCCGCTGGGCATGTTCTCCGTAGAAGGTATCAGTCCGGTGACGTTGATCTTCGGCTTCAGCTCTCCCAGCGACTGCATCACGGCAATCACCGTTGCCCCACCAGCCATATCCCCTTTCATCTCGTCCATCCTGTCCGCCGGCTTCAGCGAGATTCCTCCCGAATCAAAGGTGAGGGCTTTGCCCACCAAACCCACCACCTTCTGAGATTCCGGGTCCCCTTTATAGGTCAAAACAACAAATTTCGGCGGCTGCTGGCTTCCCTGAGCTACCCCCAGAAGCCCACCCATTCCCAGCTTCTGCATGGCATCGCGTTCCAGGATTTCAATCCCCAATCCCTCTTTTTCAGCCACCTCTCTGGCTTTTTCCGCCAGGTCAGTGGGCGTCATGAAATTGGCAGGCTGATTGACCAGATCCCTGGCAAGAATTGCAGCCTGAGCCAGTGTGGTGCCTTTTGTGACGGCCGCTTTCAATCCGGCGATATTGCGCCGGGACGGCGTAACAATGGTGATCTGCTCGATTTCTTTCCGGTCAGGCTTCTTGGTAACATACTGGCAAAACGTGTAGAGCCCCAGAAGGCTCCCTTCGGTAATGGCTTGAGCTAGACTTTCCGGCGCAAGCCCCTTTGCCCCAGTTCCATGGAGGACGGTCGCCACGCGCTCGGCTCCAGCCTCACGCGCTGATTTGCAGGCAGCGCTGGCAACACCACGGACCTTTTCAAGATTAAACTCGCCCTTCTTTCCCAATCCAACAACTACCACCATCTCCGGCGCAATCTTCCCCAAACCATGGATAAGGGTCACTTCATTGAGCTTACCCTTGATTGAGCCTTTCTTGATGAGATTCGATATTACGCCATCCAGAGCATTATCCACTGCTCCAGCAGCCTCATCGAGAGACTTTGCCCCCTCAAAAAAGCTGACGACGATGGCATCCACCTTGAGCTTGACGATATCGCCAGAGATTACTTTAATATTCACATTTCCCCCGATACTCAATTTAGCCGGTCAGGGAACTATTTTCGCATACGCATCGAGTATAGAAGCTCCCCTGGCAACATCTCCTTTATCAAGAGCCGAAAGGACATCCTCGATCATCTGGGTTTCCTCATAGAGGCAATTCGAAGGGCCTGGGCCGCAACAGGCGGCGGCAGCATCGGCACGCCACAGAAGAACCGACTTGATTTCCAGCATCTTATTTAGTTCTGCTATGCAGGAATCCAATGCGATGGAATTTCTCAATCTATCACTCAAGGATTTAATTTGCTCCTTGCTGATGATAAATATCTCCGCATTCATATCTCTGGTATCCATCTATTCCACCATCTGTTCGTATTTCCACAGAAGCGCAATGGCCCCAGTAGTATCCTTTTCCTCAAGAGCATTCAAAACGGCTTGAAGTAGATCGATCTCTCCCTCAATGGATATGGCCACCTCACGGATGGCACAACCTCCGCCACCTCAGGAGCCCATATCTGCCCGCCAGGCGAGGGTCAATTTGATATCGCGCATCCTGCGGATTTCCTCTATGCTTGAGTCCAGTGTATCGGACTTGCCGAGCCTATCGATCAGCGCGCGAACTTGCTCCTTACTGATGATGAGCATGCCCTCTTCCATTTCCGTCCTCCCTCTTGGCTCTAATGCCTGAAATGCCTCACCCCGGTAAACACCATGGCGATATTCGCCTTATCGGCAGCGTCAATCGATTCCTGATCCCGGATCGAGCCACCCGGCTGAATGATAGCAGTGACACCGGCCTTGGCCGCCGCCTCTACTACGTCGGAGAAGGGGAACATGGCGTCGGAAGCCAATACACTGTCCTTCGACTTATCTCCCGCCTTCTCCCTGGCAATCTGAGCAGCGATGATACGACTGGGTTGACCCGCTCCCATACCCACCAGCGTCTTATCCTTGGCCAACACAATGGCATTGGACTTGATATGCTTGACCGCCCTCCAGGCGAAGAGCAAATCCCGGGTCTCCTGGGAGGTCGGAGCCCGTTTGGTCACTGTTTTCAGCTGAACGCTGCTCTCAGGCAGCGAATCGGAGTTTTGGACGAGAAAGCCGCCTCTCACCCGGCGCAAATCCACATATCCCGCCGGGGAATCCCCATAGCCCGGCGGCAGGGTAGCAACGAGAATGCGCAAATCCCTCTTCTTTTTCAGCAGCGCCAGCGCATCGGGTGCATATTCCGGTGCGATAACGATTTCATAAAAAACCGGCTTGATCGCTTCGGCCGTGGCCAAGTCTATCGGCCGATTGGAGGCCACGATGCCGCCGAAGGCGGCTATCTCATCGCCGCTGAAAGCGCGGCGGTAGGCTTCACTGATATTCTGATGGCTGGCCAAACCACAAGAGTTGGTATGCTTGATGATGGCCACAGTGGGTTCGGCAAAGTCAACAACCGCAGCCCAGGCCGCATCGGCATCGAGAATGTTATTGAAGGAAAGCTCCTTTCCTCCCAGTTGCTCTGCCCATGTGATACCGGTATTGCGCGGCTGACTGCCAGGCAACTGTTCGGCATAAAAAGCGCCTTTCTGATGGGGATTTTCACCATAGCGAAGCCCATAGCGCTTTTTCATGGCTACGGTCATCTCATCGGGGAGGACGTCATCCGGATCGCGAAGGTATTGGGAGATCGCCGTATCATAAATGGCCACATGTTGGAATGCCTTCTGCGCCAGTCTCTTCCGATCTGCTTGCACCACTTCTCCGGAACGGAGTTTCTCCAGAATGAGCGGATAATCGGCAGGATCAACAACCACCAGGACATGCGGAAAATTCTTGGCCGAAGCTCGGATCATGGTAGGGCCGCCAATATCGATATTCTCCAGCGCATCCTGCAAGCTGATATTCGCCTTGGCCACCGTCTGCACAAAGGGATAAAGGTTGACCACCACCATATCGATAGGGCTCATCTTGTGCTTGGCCAGTTCATTCATGTGGGCCGGAAGATCACGCCGCGCCATGATTCCGCCATGGACTGCAGGGTGGAGGGTTTTCACCCGGCCATCGAGTATTTCAGGAAAACCGGTGATATCGCTGACGCTATGGACCGCAACTCCTGCTTCTACCAGGGATTTCTTTGTGCCCCCGGTGCTAAAGATATCCACTTTCAATCCCGCCAGCCCTTTGGCGAAATCAACCAGCCCTGTCTTGTCCGAAACGCTTAAGATGGCTCGCATTGGACCTCCTTATGGATTTATCGGTTACCCATCCTACTGGCCGCTTTGATTATAGCAAATACGGTCAAACCAAGCTAGGGAAGCACCAATCACCCCTCTGGCCACCATTCTTGGGCGATTGACAGGGACTTAACCAGATCTTCCCCAGCAGAGTGTTGAAAAAGTCTGACTCAACCCCCTAACCCCCACTCGTTGGGGGAACTTTTGCATCTGGGGGACACCCCCAAACCCCCGGAAGGAGGAATCCTTCACCTCTTTTTCAGCAGCCTGCTAGGTAAACACCCCGCTTTGAAACAGGTCGATGAACTCCTCAACAGGCATTCCCAGAAACTCGGTACATATCTTCTCGGTGTGTTCCCCCAGACACGGAGCCGGAATCGCCCGGGCCGGACTTCGCGACAGCTTGAAGGGAAATCCGATTGCCTGAACGCTTCCCATCACCGGATGCTCCACCCAGGGGAAATGCTCCCGGAATTTCAAGTGAGGATCGCGGTCGATGATATCTTCCTCATCCTGCACGATTCCCGCAGCCACACCGGCCGATTGCAGTCGGGTCATAACCTCTTCAGGGGTATGACCGATCGACCACGCTTCTATCAGCTGGTTGAGTTCTTCTTCATTCTCCTTGCGGCTACTGAGAGTGGCAAATCTGGGGTCTCTTGTCCAGGCAGGATCACCCATCGCACGGCAAAGGCTCTCCCACTCCTCATTACTGAACACCGCGATAACGCACCATCTGTCCTCACCCAGACATCGATAGCAGCCGTGAGGACAGGCCCGTGAGGACAGATTGCCTTGCCGGGTTTGCCTTCTTCCGTTGGCCGTCCAGTCCAGAAGAGCCGGAGAGAGAAACTGGAGGCTGGCTTCCACCTGCGAGTGGTCGATATACTGCCCCTTCCCGGTGCGACGTCTCCAATCCAGAGAGGCCAGAATAGCCGCAACAGCAAACCAGGGAGCGACCTCATCGGTATAGGATGAAGCAGGAGAAGTTCCATCTCGATCGGGCCATCCGGTCATATGGGTGAATCCGCACAGGCTCTTCATCGACCATCCCCATCCCGGGTGTTGACAATGAGGACCCGTCTGCCCCTGGGAAGATGTGCTGAGCATGATAATCCGGGGATTGATGCGGCTTGCTTGCGGGTAGTCCAGCCCCCATCTCTCCTTCACCCCCACAGTGAAGTTATCGATCATGACGTCAGCCCATTTTATCAAACTTTCTGCCACTTCATGCTTTCGGGGATGATTCATATCCAGGGCCATGCTGAATTTATTGGAGTTGACATAGCTGAATAGACCGGAGCGGTCCGTTCCGGTTAGCTCATCTTTATAGGGGGTGCTCATCCTGAGGATATCCGGCTTAAGGCTGGTCTCCACCTTGACCACCTCAGCGCCGAACCCGCCCAGATAGGTGGAAATGAAAGGGCCCGCTACCGATACCGAGAAATCCAGTACCCTTAGTCCCTCCAGGGGGCTACCGCCTGCTGCTCTGGCTTGATTCATATGATGCCCGATTCCTTCAGCGTGACAAGTTCCTTAGCCGATATCCCCAATTCCCCATATATATCCTGATTGTGTTCTCCAATCAGAGGGGAATGCCTCCGGATACCCAGTGGCGTAGCGCTCAGACGTGCGGCTGGACCCGGATAGGTGATATTAGCGCCTAATTCCGGATGCTCCACGTCCACCCAGAAGTTTCTGGAAAGCAGTTGCCTATCGGTCAACAGCTCGTCCGGCGCATAGGCCGGCAAAAGGTGAATGCCCCTTTTTACCGCCTCCCGATAGAGATCCTCTTTGGTATGCCGGAGAAAGAATTTCATAAACTGATCTTCCCAAGAGTCATATTCCTCCTGGGTCAACTGGCCAACGTCGATCTCTTCCCATTTCACTTGCTTCAGGTTGCCGGCCATCCCCTCCTCATCCATCCATTCCACCAGCGGGATGATGGCCTTGGCATAGACGCCAGTCAATATCCTCATTCCGATCTGACCGTCCTTGCAGGGCCAGGTAGCTCGCTGCCATGCCTCTCCCCGGAATACATACGGGCCTGACCTGGGGACTTTGCGTTGACCGAACTCCCAGTGAGAGAGCAGCTCCGGGATCGCCGGGATCATTGATTCCTGTATGGACACATCCACTATCTGGCCTTCTCCAGTCAACGTGCGGTGGTGAAGAGCTAGAAGAGATCCTATGGCTGCCTGAGCCCCGGCATGGAGATGCGATTGCTCCACGCTCACCCTCACCGGCGGACGATCAGGATCGCCGGTTACATACATCAGTCCGCCCATGGCCACAGAGACGATATCTGAAGCTTTGTAATCCTTATAGGGACCGGACTGACCAAAAGGGGTGATTGATACCAGAATGATACGAGGATTCACTTGGCTCAACGTGGGATAACCCAACTCCAGGTTGTCTAAATACCCCGGCGCAAACGATTCGATCACGAAATCAGCAGTCTTGGCCAGTCTCTTGAATATCTCTCTTCCGTCTGAAGAACGGAGGTTGAGGGTTATTCCCTTTTTGTTAGCGTTGTAAGCAAACCAGGGCAAGCTTTTCTCCGGGTGGGGGATATCATGATAGAAAGGCCCAATATTCCGGCTCTGGTCCCCACCGGGTTCTTCCACCTTTATCACCTCTGCTCCCAGGTCACCAAGGATACGGCCGCAAAACATCCCTTTTTCGTCGGTCAAATCCAGCACCCGATAAGGAGCCAGAGGCAATTGGCTTTCGTTGTTGCTGTTCAGTTCGCTCACGTTGAAACCTACGCCAACCCCATTGTAAGAGAGTTGATTTGAAACCGTCAAGGAACGAGAGGGTCCACGCCAGAAGGAAGGCCTTCACTTTATTCAGGTCATAAACATAAGATTGCCACAGCGCCTCATCAGGACTATAATCCTTACCATGATTCCCTTTGCATCAGCCAGTGAAAAACCCCTCTGATAGGGTTATCATAAGGCCGAAAACACAAAGGGGAAATGACAAGTTGGATTTCCAACCGGAGGCTACTCTCTTCGATGCAAGAGCATGGGAACTCTCAATTTGATCATGGTGTCAGCAATGAGACCAACCCGATACGCTGCCTGAAGCAATCCATAACAGATGGCAGACATTGGTATATTGCCCTGCTGGAAGCTATGGCCATTTGGCCCATAACCGAGGAAATCCACAACGGCCGTCATTATCGATATCTGGTGGCGGATCAGGCCTTCGACTGGTTCCTGCTGGCGGAGCGCCTGTGTCAAGAAATCGACAACTTTATCCCTGAAGATGAAAAGGTTGACCTGCTTTTTGGCAAGCCGCCCATCGAGCTTTCCAGGGAAGAGTTCAGAGCACTCTTGGGCAATGAGAAATATCAGGCGCACCTCAATTATTTTTACGGCATTGTTGTGGAGCAAGCCCTGCATATCGCTGTGGAACTGGAAATAGAGAAAGAGTTGCACGGAATGAGCCGTCGAACCAGTTCCCGGGGCGATATCTTCCAGCGGATCTATGGCTCCGCTGAGTCGCTTCTGCTCGAGCGCTTCAGACAGGCAAGGGGCTTGGATCAGAGCGAAAATCTCGCGCTCACGGAGTTCAACGAGTTCATCTACTGGCTCTTCAAATATCGGGTGGAAAACTGCGATAGCTCCCGTGTTGCCAGCGATACCAAGAAGGCCCTGAAACAACTGGAGCAATTGAAGGGACGGCAGGTATCGATCTGGTGGTAGAAAATCACGGATTTGACTTCATAGTGACGGGGCTTTGGGCGAACAAAGGAATTTATCACCCCAGCCAAATTTCGATATGATATAATGATCCTAATCATTGAAGAGTGCGAGTAATTTTATGCTGATGGCCTTCGACGTCGGAAATACCAACATTGACATCGGGGTATTTAAGGGAGAAGAGCTCTTCACCAAGTGGGACCTGGCAACCGATGTTTACCGGACTTCAGATGAATATGGCGTCATCCTGATGAGTTTACTGGCACAACAGGGATTGAAGCCTTCCAACATCAATCATGCCATTATCTGCACCGTGACTCCCCCTCTGGTGACCATTCTCAAGGAAATGCTCCAGCGGTATTTTCACATCTCGCCGCTGATGGTAGAAGCGGGAATCAAAACAGGCGTCAATATTTTGATCGATAACCCTCGCGAGGTCGGACCTGACCGAATCGCCAACGCCGTGGCCGGACACCATTTTTATGGCGGTCCGCTGATCATCATCGATTCCGGAACAGCCACCACCTTTAATGTGCTCTCAAAGAAAGGCGACTATCTGGGAGGAGCTATAGCGCCGGGCATCAGAATCGCCATGGAGGCACTCTTCCAGCGAACCGCCCGGCTTCCCCGCATGGACCTGGCCCGCCCCAAGAGCGTCATCGGGAAAGACACCATCTCCGCCATGCAATCAGGGGTTCTCTTTGGATATGTGGCGCTTATCGAAGGCATGGTGGTCCGGATCCAACAGGAACTGGGCACAAAAACCAAGGTGATCGCCACCGGCGGATACGCCGAGCTGCTGGCAAAAGAGGCCAGCGTCATTGAAAAGGTCGACCCTTATTTGACGCTGGTCGGGCTGAGGATCATTCACGAACTCAACTCCGGACAGAAGCATGTTTGAAGGCAAGAATATCCTCCTGGGAGTGACCGGCAGTATTGCGGTTTATAAGGCCGTCGATCTGGCCAGCAAGCTCGTTCAAGCGGGCCTCACGGTCGATGTGATCATGACCGAGCCCGCCGCTCAATTCGTCACGCCATTATCTTTCCGCAGCATCACGCATCGCCAAGTTCACACCGACATGTGGGCGCCGGTCGCCGAGTTCAACGTCAAGCATGTAGCGCTGGCAGACCGGGCCGATCTGGTGGTAATTGCCCCAGCCACTGCCAACACCATCGCCAAGCTGGCCCATGGCCTTGCCGACGATCTGCTGAGCTGCACCATTCTATCCACCAGGGCTCCCATCCTTCTGGCTCCAGCGATGGACGTCGGAATGTACACCAACGCAATCACCCAGCAAAACCTGGAAACGCTCCAAAAGCGGGGCTGCACCATCGTTGGGCCAGGCAGCGGTCGGCTTGCATCAGGACTGGAAGGTCCGGGAAGGCTGGTGGAAGTGCCTGAGATTCTGGCAGCCATTTACCAGAGCCTCGGCCGATCCGGCGACCTGGCAGGCAAACGAATCGTCATCAGCGCCGGAGGAACTCAGGAGCCCATTGATCCGGTGCGCTTCATCAGCAATTACTCTTCCGGCAAGATGGGCTATGCCATCGCAGAGGCGGCTCGGAATCGCGGGGCGCTGGTAACGCTCGTCAGCGCTTCCACTACTGCGCCACCTCCCCTGGGTGTTGAGCTGGTGAAAGTCCAAACGGCAGCCCAGATGCGAGATGCCGTTGTCAAGGCAAGCGCGGAAGCCGATGTTCTGATTATGGCTGCTGCGGTGGCCGACTATCGCCCGGCGAATATCGCCGAGGGCAAAATCAAGCGCAAAGCCGCCAAGCTGACCCTTCAACTCGAAAAAACGCCCGATATCCTGAGCGAAGTCAAAGGCAAGCTGTTGAAAGTGGGCTTCGCTGCCGAAAGCTCTGATCTTCTCAAAAACGCCAGTGCCAAACTGAAAAAGAAGGGCCTTGATTTCATCGTGGCCAATGATATCACCGCCTCCGATGCCGGATTCGCTGTGGATACCAACCGAGTGACGATCATCGATCGGAATGGAAAGTCCGAAGAACTGCCGTTGATGCTCAAATCCGAAGTGGCCCACAAGATACTGGATCGAGTGGCGGCCAAGCTGAAACGAAAGTCAGCTTGAGTCTCCGATATCACCTGTTGAAACCCGCCGCTATGTCCTCCCGTAATTGATGCGGAATCCCCCTTCCAGCCATTTGACTGGATTCCCAATCCCTTCGACAAGCTCAGGACGAACGCAAAAAGAGCGCTCCGCTCGTGGTGAGCCTGTCGAACCATCACTCAATGCCTTCGGCAAAGATACCTCCCGTCAAGAGAGGGAAGAAAAAGATTCCATCACCTTCCTCAGCTCGATGATTTGATCTCTCAACAGCGCCGCCTTCTCGAACTCCAGATTTCCGGCAGCCGACTTCATCTGCGACTGGAGGCTCTTGATCAGCCGGGTGATCTCTTCTTTAGAAAATGCCCCTGCGGCGATCTCCGGCTCTGGTTTAGCTTTGACTGCCTGCCGTAACTGATCGGTGATGTCCTTGATGGCCTTCTTGATTCCCTCCGGCGTGATGCCATGCTCCTGGTTGTGAGCCGCCTGGATTTTGCGCCGCCGCTGGGTCTCATCGATCGCCCTGCGCATCGAATCGGTCATCACATCGGCATACATTATAATATGGCCCTCAGCATGACGCGCCGCCCGCCCCATTGTCTGGATCAGGGCCGTATCGGATCGCAGATATCCTTCCTTATCGGCATCAAGGATGGCAACTAAACTGACTTCCGGCAAATCCAGTCCCTCCCGCAACAGGTTAATCCCCACAACCACGTCATAGACGCCGAGGCGCAAATCCCGGAGAATCTCCACCCGCTCCAGCGTAATAACCTCCGAGTGCAGATAGTGCGTTTTGATGCCCATCTCGCGAAGATAGTCGGCCAGTTCTTCGGCCATGCGCTTGGTCAGGGTGGTGACCAGGACCCTCTCCGAACGGCTCACCCGAATGTTGATCTGCTCCACCAGATCATCGATCTGCCCCTTCGTCGGCTTTATCTCCACCGTGGGATCCAGAAGCCCGGTAGGACGGATCACCTGTTCCACCACCTGCTGGCTATGCGCGTGCTCATAAGGGCCGGGGGTCGCGGAAGTGTAGACGACCTGATGGATATGGCGCTCGAACTCCTCGAAGTTCAACGGTCGATTATCCATAGCCGAAGGAAGCCGAAATCCATACTCCACCAGCACCTCTTTCCGTGACCGGTCGCCGTGATACATGCCCCGAACCTGTGGAATGGTCATGTGGGACTCATCGATGATCAGGAGAAAGTCATCGGGAAAGTAGTCGATCAGCGTCCAGGGCGAGCTCCCAGCCCCACGTCTTGCCAGATGGCGAGAGTAATTCTCCACACCGTTGCAATATCCTGTTTCCCGCAGCATCTCGATATCATAATTGGTACGGGCCTCCAGCCGCTGCGCCTCTACCAGCTTATCCCGAGATTTGAGGTCAGCCACTCGCTGCTCCATCTCCGCCTGAATATCGATGATGGCCGCCATCAGCTTCTCCTGGGTAGTAACAAAGTGCTTGGCGGGATAAATTTCGATCTCATTCTCGTGGGACAGGATTTCCCCTGTCAGCGGATCAAAGAGGCTGATGCGTTCCACCTCATCTCCCCAGAATTCCACCCTGAAACCCAAATCTTCGTAGGCGGGCTGAATCTCCAGCGTGTCTCCCCGAATACGGAACCTGCCTCTCGCAAAGCCAACGTCGTTCCTCTCATACTGCATCTCCACCAGACGGCGGGCCAGCCGATCCCGGTTTGCCTTTTCGCCTTTCTTTATCTGCGTCACGAAGCTGAAATATTCTTCCGGTTCGCCCAATCCATAGATGCAGGAAACCGATGCGGTCACAACAACGTCGCGGCGGGCGAGCACCGACCGCGTAGCTGAATTCCGCAGCTTATCGATCTCCTCATTGACGTCGGTTTCCTTTTCGATGTAGGTATCCGTGCGCGGGATATAAGCCTCCGGTTGGTAGTAATCATAGTAGCTGACGAAGTACTCTACCGCATTTTTTGGGAAAAACTCGCGAAATTCACTGCAAAGCTGTGCGGCCAGGGTTTTGTTATGAGAAAGGATCAGCGTCGGCTTTTGCACTCGGGCGATAACATTGGCCATGGTGAAAGTCTTCCCACTTCCGGTGACGCCCAGAAGGGTCTGGTGCCTGTAGCCTTTCCCCAAACCTTCGAGGATCTTCTCGATGGCTTGCGGCTGATCACCGGTGGGTTGAAAATCGGAGGCGAGTTCGAATTCCGGCATAGGATAACACTCTGGGCAGCGCGACTTCCCGATACTGAGTTATTATATCACCATCGCTGGATAGTCAGCTTCATCAGGATCAACCAAACCGCAGTCCATTACGGGGTGGAAGTTTAGCCAACGGGAACAACCTGCGCATCATAATAGAGTCTAAAGGCTGATCAGTCCCCGGAAATACACATGGACTAACATCAACTTCCAGTCTCAAACTTAAGTCCCTTACCAAAACAACGACCTGCCTCATTCGAACCGGCAGCTTGACAAACGGCCGGCTTTATCTCTACAATAAGCTAATCTTGGGGAGTCATATAATTGGTCATGAAAATCAATGTTTCGCAGCAGCTTATGGGCCCTCTGGGTGATCGTCGCACTTATTCTATCGATGAATTCACTCCGGAAGGTTATTCTGTAAAAGCGCTCGTGACGTTGGTACGCACTAACCGCAGCATTCTGGTGACGGGGCAAGCCAAAACCGCCAGCCACAGCATCTGCAGCCGATGTCTGGAAGAGTTCGAGCATTCGCTGGCATTCAAAATTGAAGAGGAATTTTTCCCGGCCAGAGATGTGGTAACTGATGAGCCTTTACTAACAAGCGAAGAGATCGATGGATTCACCATCGGCCAGGATCATATCATGGACCTGAGCGAAGCAGTGCGGCAAAACATTCAGCTCAATCTCCCCATCAAAACGATCTGCCAGCCGAAGTGTGCTGGATTATGTCAACAATGTGGCCATAATCTAAACCATGGCCCCTGCCATTGTTCGGAAGAGCCTGCTGATCCTCGCTGGTCTGCCTTGCGAGAGATACTCTCCAGATAAAATGGCCGGAAGAAAAAAGCGAGGTTGAAACTACATGGCATTACCCAAAAGAAAAACATCAAAGTGCCGACAGGCAACAAGGCAAAGTCACCGAGCCTATCCTATTCCCAGCTTATCCGAATGCCCACAGTGTCATACTCCGAAACCTCCCCACCAGGTATGCCCGGTCTGCGGAACTTATCGGGGAAGAGACGTAACCCAGGTCAACAAGACCAAGGCATAATCAAATGGAGATCATATTCGATCATCCTGCCTACAACACCGGCGAGGAAAGGCAACCCTGACAGCGTCAACACCCAGCCGAATCACAAATTCACGTGCGGCGGTGATCAATGAATAGGATAGCGTTCGTTTTTCCTGGCCAGGGATCGCAGAAAGTGGGTATGGGGGTTGATCTGGTCAATCAATCACCGGCAGCCAGACGCATCTTTGAAGAAGCCGATGACGCGCTGGGATTTTCAATATCCAAACTCTGCTTCGATGGCCCCGAGGAGAAGCTTCGTCAAACAATCAACACCCAGCCAGCGGTGATGACCGCCAGCTTGGCCTTTCTGCAGGCAGCCTTTGGAAACGGGCATCACATTCAGCCTGCCTTCGTCGCCGGGCACAGCCTGGGTGAGTTTACCGCACTGGTAGCCGCAGGTGTGCTCAGCTTTTCCGAAGGCATCCGCCTGGTTCAGGAACGCGCTCGCCTGATGCAGGAAGCCGGTGAGAACCGGCCCGGCGGCATGGCGGCCATTATCGGACTCGATCTGGTAACTCTGGAAGAGGTTTGTCAGGAAACCGGCACCCAGATCGCGAACCTTAATTGCCCGGAGCAAATCGCTATCAGCGGCACGCATAACGGTCTGGCCTGGGCGATGGACCTGGCCAAGGCCAGAGGAGCCAAAAGGGTTATTCGACTCGAGGTGGGCGGCGCCTTCCACTCTTATCTGATGAAGCCCGCGGCCAAAGGTTTAGCCAAGGCCGTTTCTCAGTTTGAGTTCCACCAGGCAGCGATTCCAATCGTGGCCAATACCACAGCCGAGCCCAAATCAACCGCCAAAGAAATGAGAGAGGAGATTGTGAACCAGGTATGCGGCTGCGTCCGCTGGCAATCCTCAATCGAATACATGATCAGTTCAGGAGTAGACACCTTTATTGAGATTGGCCCCGGCCAGGTACTTACCGGGTTGATAAAAAGGATCAACAGCGAGGTAAGGGTCATCAACATCAACGATGTGGCCTCTATCTCAGCCATACATTCTCAGGATTTGCTGTCGCCAGTTTGAACGGAGTAATCACTCCCTCCCCATTCGCTCGTGCTAATAAAGTCGCTGCCCTTTCTTGGACTTAACTAAATAATGAGAGTTTTAACTACATGGTCAGTTCTCGAAGAAAAGCCAGAATAATCGCCTTACAGGCCTTATACGAATTTGACTGCGTGGGACACGATCCCATTGCTTCTATCCTGCGCGCGACCCAGGAGAAATCCGTTTCAGAGGATATCGCCCTCTTCGCCCAACAAATCGTCAGCGGGGTGCTGGAAAACACAGAGGAACTCGATAGCCAGATCCACAAGTTCGCGCCAAGCTTCCCAGTAGAACAGCTTGCGCTGATTGATCGAGCGATATTGCGTCTGGCCATTTTTGAGTTGATGATCGATGGCAGCGTACCGGTCAAAGTAGCCATAAACGAGGCCGTGGAACTGGCAAAATCGTTTGGCAGCAGAAACTCTTCAAGGTTCGTCAACGGAGTTCTAGGTTCTGTCAGTGCGACCCTTGTACAACAGCGCTAGTTTTCATGCTATAATCACCTTTGAAATCTTTCAGGGAGGAAAAAGAATGGCCACAGTGTTTGAGCGGGTGAAAAAAATTGTAGTGGAGCAACTTGGTGTCGAAGAAGATGAAGTCACCATGGACGCTTCATTCGCTGATGACCTCAATGCGGATTCCCTCGATCTGGTTGAGCTGGTAATGGCCTTCGAGGAAGAATTCGGAAAAGACAACGAGCCCTTTGAGATACCCGATGAAGACGCAGAGAATCTCCGCGGCGTGAAAGATGCGGTTGAGTATCTGAAAGAACACGGATTCGAGGACGAATAAATAACGACGATGGTCATGAAAACCGCTCTTCCTCTCCCATCAACTGAATCCGGAACAAAAAAGGTGGAGCTATGGATACTGGCGGTGAAGCATTATCGGAGTGCGTCCTAACCGAATTTTCGGGGTCAAATAACATAAAGCACACGGCCGTCTCCGGCCGTGGTCTTTTATTACTCTCATCCAGAGAGGCGCGGATGTGACGTTACTAGCTGATTTATGTGATGAAATCTCCCAATGTCGAGACTGCGAACTGGCAGGATGCCGAAATCATGTAGTGCCTGGTGAAGGGGCGGAAAATGCTGAAATCATGTTTGTTGGCGAAGCACCAGGATTCCATGAAGATCAGCAGGGTCGACCTTTCGTGGGGGCGGCGGGGAAATTCCTTGATCAACTGCTGACTTCAATCAATCTCGACCGAAGGCAGGTGTATATCTGCAACGTCATCAAATGTCGGCCTCCGGAGAACCGCGATCCGCTCCCCAAAGAAATAGAGGCCTGCCGGAAATGGCTGGACCGCCAGATCGAAGTTATCGCCCCAAAGGCAATTGTCACACTGGGACGCCACTCCATGGCCAAATTCTTTCCCGGGGCCAGCATCAGCAAAATTCACGGCACGGCCCTGAAGAGTAACGGCCGAATTTTCTTTGCCATGTACCATCCCGCAGCGGCTCTGCATCAGCAAAGCCTGCGCAAGACCATCGAAGCGGATATACTCAAGCTCCCGGAGATTCTGGCCCAGCTCGAGGATACCAAACCGCAGCCCGAGCCCAAACAGCTCAGCATGTTTTGATCGGTTGCCATAGAGAGCCTCATTTTCCACAGGACTCTTGGAATGATGTGCATATGACCAGGCGCAATGTGAAGCGAAAGAGAGCCACAGCAAAATCAAAAGGAAATGGCAAAGGTCCAGGCGCCATACGCTCCTTTATATCCAATCTGTCTTACAAAGTGGGAGCCGTTGTTCTCACAGCCCTTCTTGCCAGCGGAGCACTCTTCATCGCACTCGAGGTCGGGGGCACGGATCTCCTCAAGGCATTGGGCTTCGGATGGATTCCCATCATCATATGGATTGTGATCGTCATCGCTATTATATGGCAAGACCGTATCAGCAGCATGCGAAAGTACTGGAACTGCTGGATCGGAGCCCTCATCCTCAGCACTGCTCTTCTGGGCATAATGGCCTTGTTTCGTCCCGCGATCACCATCGCTGATGTCTCCCTAGCCGATGAGGACGTCACACTGGCCGGCTCTGTGGGGCGATTTATCCGCGGCGAATCTTACAGTTGGGCGCATCTGATGAGCCTGGTTGTTCTTGGCACGGTCTTCATCATCCCCAGACACTCCTTTGACTTCGCCATAAAAGCATGCCGGTTTTCCTGGGACATGAGCCGAAAACTCCTCGTCCTGCTTGCAACCAAATCATGGCCTTTTATCAAGCAGATACCGGGATGGATACTCTCCGCCGCTCGCTTCATATGGGCCAAAATAGGTTCTCTCTTACGTCCCAATCCGGATGCAGAGAAAGCGCCTGAAGCATCGAAGAGCAAAGAGGGAACAAAGAAACCGGTGGGACGATCCTTAAGAAGAACCCGAAAGCCCTCTCCGGAAATGGTCGCCGTCCCGGCGGCAGAACCGGAGGAAACGCCGATAGATGAAGTGATCATTTCTCTTGATACCAACCGGGAATTGCCCCCCATTGAGATTCTGGACGAATCTCCCAAGACCAGCTTCGCGCAAGCCAATAACGATGATCGCGCCCGGATCATTGAGGAAGCGCTCTCCAGTTATGGCGTCGATGCCAAAGTGCAGCAGGTCAATCCGGGACCTTCGGTCACTCAATTCGGCATAGAACCGGGATGGGATCGCAAATACAAGAAGATTGTCGAAAAGGACCTAAACGGCAAGCCCAAACTCGATAAGAACGGCAACCCGAAAACACATCAAGAAGAAATATCGAAAACCCGAGTCAAAGTGGAGCGCATTACCGCGCTTGCCAATAACCTCGCACTGGCATTGGCTGTCTCCGATATTCGAATTGAAGCGCCGGTGCCCGGAAAGGCACTAGTGGGGATCGAAGTTCCCAATGTGAGCACTGCCATCGTCTCTCTGCGCAGTGTTATTGAGAGTCCTTCCTTTCAAAAGATCGCCGCCAAGTCCAGCCTGGCCATCGCTTTGGGGCTGGGTGCCGGGGGAGAGGCGTCCTCCGGCGACCTGGCCAAGATGCCCCATTTGCTCATCGCCGGCGCTACCGGAAGCGGGAAAAGCGTTTGCCTCAACTGCATCGTGAGCTGCATTCTCTCACAGACTACACCGTATGAAGTGCGACTGCTTCTCATTGACCCCAAGAGAGTTGAGATGGTGGCCTTTAATGATGTTCCCCACCTGATAACCCCAGTGGTAGTAGAATCCGATCAAGCAGTCGATAGCCTGAGACGGTTAACGGCGGAAATGGACATCCGCTACCGTAAGTTCGCCTCCGTTGGAGTCCGCAATATCGAGACTTACAACAAGAGCCCCAGAGTCGCCGAGAAAATACCCTACATCGTAGCCGTAATCGATGAGCTCGCCGACCTGATGATGACCACACCGGATATCGTCGAGCCCTTGATCTGCCGGCTGGCTCAGCTGGCGCGGGCCACTGGAATCCATCTCATCATAGCCACTCAGCGGCCATCGGTGGATGTCATCACCGGGCTCATCAAGGCCAACTTTCCCACCCGGATCAGTTTCGCCGTCGTTTCCTCGATCGATTCCCGCACCATTCTCGATTCAATTGGCGCCGAGAAACTTCTGGGGAAGGGCGATATGCTTTACCTCCCTTCGGACGTCAGCAAGCCAAAACGAATCAGGGGATGTTATGTATCCGATGAAGAAATGGAACGTTTGGTGGGTTTTTGGAAAAAATGGGCGGCAAGGCATTTCCCCCCGGAAGCAGATCATGTAGCAAAGGATTTTGCTGCCCTGCCTGTTGAGAGATTGGACATAGATCCCCTCCTGGAAAAAGCCAGGCAGTTATGCGAGGAGGCCAGTCACGTTTCTGCCTCTCTCCTCCAGCGCAAGCTTCATATCGGCTATCAACGAGCTTCTCGAATCATGGAGCAGCTCGAAGTGGAAGGACTACTTGAATCCGGGGAATCCGATGATTTTGAAAATCCTTGGGAGGGGGAACCATGAAGCAAATGATTTCATATGTGACCTACGTTGTAGAAAGAAAGAGGCAGCGGAATAGAAGACCCAAGTATCTTTTTCTGAATCCCATGAAGCGATTGCCGGAAGAGGAAGCTCAGTGTGTTTCTTGCGGCGCTGATCTGGCCAAATCCGAGCTGTATCAGCAATATCGCGTCTGTGAAGAGTGCCGATTTCATCACAGCATCTCGGCCTTGGAAAGGATACAGCTCCTGGCCGATCCAAACAGTTTTCAAAAAATTCACCGAACCCAAGCGACTTCAAGTTCAGCCCAGCTCCCGGGGAATGTTTCCTATCAGGAGCGCATCCACGAAGCCCAAAGGAGAACCGGGCTCTCCGAGGCAGTGGTGACGGGCATCTGCACCATCGGCGGCAATCCGACGGTTCTGGTGGTGCTGGACTTTGGCTTCCTGGGCGGAAACATGGGCATCGTGGTCGGCGAGCGGATCGCCATGGCTTTTGAAACCGCAGTGAAGAAGAAGCTCCCTGTGATTACAGTCGTCTCATCGGGCGGGGCCAGAATCGAAGAAGGGGTTCTTTCTCTGATGCAAATGGCCAAGACGGTAGCCGCAGCCAAAAAGCTCCACGATAATCGATTGCCCCATATTTCCATCCTGACTCACCCCACTACCGGTGAAGTCTATGCCAGTTTCGCCAGCCTGGGAGATATGATTATCGCTGAGCCAAAGGCAATGGTCGGATTTGCTCCGATACGAGTGGCGGAGTGGGCAAGCGAAAACCAGATCACGGAGATCGAACACACTTCCGAATCACACCTCGATCATGGCCTGATTGACCAGATCGTTGATCGAACCCGATTGCGCCACTTCATCTCAACGGTCCTCGACATGCTGAGCTCCAGATACCGCTTGGGAATGCGAAAAAAAGTCAGCCCTTACATGGCGCCCACCCATCCCCAGGAACAGGCCTGGGAAGCCATTCAGCTGGCCAGACATGAGGAACGGCCTACAGCTATGGACTATATCTCCCGCATCACCTCCACCTTCATCGAAATCCATGGGGACCGATCTTACAGTGACGACCCGGCGATTGTGTGCGGTCTGGCTGAATTCGGAGGGGAAGCCGTCATCGTCATCGGGCAACAGCGAGACCACAACGAAGGACATGCCGGACCGGAGGGATTCCGCAAGGCCAAGCGAGCCATGCGCCTGGCGGCCAAGTTCAATCTGCCGCTCATCAATCTCATCGATACCCCCGGCGCCTATCCGGGTCCGGAATCGGAGGAAAGGGGAATCGGACATGCGATTGCTTCAACCATTGCCCTTCTCTTCGAGCTGCCCGTGCCGGTGATTTCGGTGATCATCGGACAGGGAGGCAGCGAGGGCGCTCTGGCGCTCGGAATCGCCAATCGAACTCTTATTATGGAAAATGCCTTCTTTTCAGTGATCTCACCGGAGAGGGCTGCCTCGATCTTCTTCCGGGATGTCAAAAGAGCAGAAGAACTCGCGGTGGCTCTAAGGCTCACAGCTGCCGATTGCAGTGAGCTTGGGGTGATTGACATCGTAGTGCCGGAGCCTGCAGGAGGAGCCCACACCGACCCGGAAGAAGCCGCCCGCTTACTGAAGAACGTCATCCTTCGGGAATTGCTTCAGATTCAAACCCAATCCCCCAAAACGCTGATCGACTCCAGATATGAGCGATTTCGGCATGGCAAAGAGGGCACCAGATTCTTGAAACGAGTCTTTTCCAAGCAAACAACACAATTTCAGAATCTGCTCCAGAGCGTAAGTGAGATGAGGCAGCATCTCGGAGAAAAACCCGAAGGTGAGAGAATGGCCGATTAAGGCCTATTCCAAGCCCTTCCCATAACGAGCTCGCTCCAGATGCCGAAGGCTCTCTTTGGAAGTTGTGGCATACGTTTCCGCCCCCAGAAAGAGGGCTGGATTCACATGGCCCAGATCGAGAATTCCCGCCGGGGTGAATGCCCCTTCGGTGACGTGGGTGGCGACCACTTCTCCCACGAACCATTCGTGGTCGCCGTATGTCCGATGCTCCACCAACCGGCACTCGTAAGCCGCATAGGCATCGGCCAAAATCGGCACACTGGTCTTCAGCGGTTGCTCTCTGGCAATATTGAACCTGGCAAATTTATCTACGTCCTTCCCCGTAACGCCCCCGACTGCGGCGATAAGCTCTCCCATCTCAAGTGGCAGAAAGTTGACCCCGAATTCCCCGGCCTCCAGTATCAGTTCATAGGTATATCGCTTGGGCGCGATGGAAATCCCTATAAGCGGCGGCTTCTGGGAAACGGAGCTGTGCCAGGCCACGGTCATGGCATTATCCTTCCCCTGCGCATGGCAAGTGACCACCACTGCCAGCCGGGGATAGTGATGGTGAAACCCGCCCGTGCCTTCAACGCTCTTTTTCATCCAAAGGCTCCTTGTTCACGCGTCTACGAGAAAACGCTTGATCATTTGTTCATATTATAGCGAGAAGCTCTTCAGAAGTGAAGGAATAATATCCGGCAGATGCACTCTGACTCGTCATTTGAACTGACGAACACAGCCATGCCCATTCATTCCTGAAAGCGACCTTTTGAACCACTTGTTTACCGCAATTTTACCTCCTGTTTACTGACATTTCCGGATGATAATGATAAAGTGTTAATTATCGTTATCCGAGGTCTAGGGACAACTGCATCTATTGCTAGTTTTTTCGGATCAGAAGGTGCGAGGAGGCTAGCCTTTTGTCGAACCTTCGGCATATGGTGCCATGTTAGTCCCTTAAGGGCGAAATCTTATGCAAAAGTGTCAAGATATTTTGGGGCTGAATCTGAGTTGAAACTGAGAAATTATGCTTCAACTTTTTGGTTCTGGCTATGCCGGGTTAGGCCAGAGCAGGCGGGCGATTCGTCCTGGCAGAATAGTATCGAAGCCGGCGCTGCCGCAAGGCACTCGCCATCATAGCGATTGCCCGCTATCTTACGCAGCAAAAAAGAGCAGCTACTGGAAAGAAGACGGAAGAGGAGGTGCAGATACAAACACTCAACCATCGTAAATCCTACCAATTGGGAATGAAAGGGAGCATCTCCAACAAACGAAAAAAGGAGGATCAGCTTGAGAAAGATATTTGTAATTGTTCTGGTATTGGTTATGGTGGTGGCGATGGCAGTGTCAGTCACCAGCGCAACTGCCGCACCGCCGATGACTCAATCATCAAGCGTGGCGGTAATAGGATCGCTCACTGTATGGAATGGCGGGTACTTTCCGGCATTGTCTGGTTTCACATTTACCACCCTGTCACCGGCAAATGTGAATTCGGCCAATCTGGCTAATTATGATACAGTATTCCTTAATGTTAGCAGCTCTGGGATGAACTGCAATATGAACAACCTTAGCGCTCAGGCGAAGGCAGACCTCATCGCCTTTGTTGGAACCGGCAAGAAGCTCATTATCTCCGATTCTGAGTGTTCCAGTCAAGACTACTCTTGGCTACCCTATCCATTCACCACAAATAACCCCGGTGCATATGGGGCAACAGGGACTTTGACTATTGTAGAGAATAGCACCCTTGCCAGCAGCAACGCATCAGATGCAAGCTACATTGATGCCGCATTGCTTAACAGTGGAACGGACGCGATTGGGGACATGAACGTCATGACAACGCTCGACTCAGCCTGGTGCGTCGCCATGTCCGGCACTAATCACAACCAAGTTACCGGACCGGTACAGTGTTATGCCAGGTATGGAACTGCTGGTAGTGTCGGTCTGATCATCTACAACGGATTTGACTGGGACTACAGCACCTCCACTACTACACCAGACACCAGCACCGCACGTGGGAATTTGGTTAAAGTGTGGCAACAGATGTTGCTGCAGCCGGTCAACCCCGATGGCCTCCCTTGCGGCGTTGCCGTCGTCGGCATCACGCTCACGCCGCGCACCGCGACCAATCCTGTCGGGACGGCCCATACCGTGACCGCTTCGCTAGTCGATTTGCTGGGCCAACCTCAGGCTGGTATTTTGGTTAGTTTCCAGGTAGTTTCCGGGCCAAATGCAGGACAACAAACTAGCACCCCCATAGCCACCGATGCCGCCGGAAACGCCTCCTGGACCTATGCCAGCAACGGAAATGTCGGCCAGGATGTCATTAAAGCTAGCTTCCCGGATCAAGCCGGTGCGCCGGTCTACTCCAACAACGTCACTAAGGACTGGGAGCCATTGCCACAGGGCCCATGCACAACCCAGACCTGGAAACTGGATGCCAACACACCGATCGTGGGTACCAATGTCTTTGAAATGGACCGGTACTATGCAGGTGGCGATCTTCTCCAGGGCAGCGCGGATGGAAACAACAATAGCGTGCCTGTGCCTGCCAACAACGGGCAAGTGAACGGAACAGCGACCTGGATTGCCGATGAGGCAGCCAAGGTGGATGTGACCTTCCCTGATGGAGATTGGATCACCAAGCTGTGCATCCAGGGAGTGGATATGGATCAGGATAGTGATATTGACCAGGATGACGCTGATGCTCTGAGTGCTCTGATCTCCGTTCGTGTGGGGAGCTGGAATGGAAGCTTCAACACTTTCGGGCTGAGTAGCCAGGGCGTCATGAGATGGGTGACAGGGACTGATATCTTCCGAATGGAAGTCCAGACCCAGACCGGTTCGGAGGAAGTATTAACGGGCGACTATCTGGCTCTGGAAGTCAGCAACTCTGATCAGGTGAAATCCTATTATGTGCTGACGGAAGGGTGTTCGGAATTGCAGTCCCCCTGCAGCGATCCGGGCTATCCTACCCCTGAAATTGCCACAGCAATCCTGGTAGGGCTTGGAGTCCTTGGACTGGCGGGATATGTGTTCATCCGCAGGCGGTCTGCAGGAATGGCGGCCTAACGAAAAGGAAATAAGGGGGTTTAGATGAAGACAAGACGTGGACTAATAGTAATGATAGCAGTAGTTCTCTCCGCGCTGGTTTTGATGGCCACCGGCATAGCCATGGCAGCAACTCCCAGCCAGCATTGGAAATTGGATAATGACAAGCAGATGGAAAGGGAAACCGGTCTGGGGAATGATGGCCAAAGCGACAGTGTCAGCATTCCAAAGAGCACCACCGTGATCTGGCTGGCCGATGAAGCGGCCCAGCCGGCCACCGGAGTCACCTTCCCCAATGGATCCTGGGTTACCCACCTGTGTCTGGATTCCAATTGGTCTGGCAATATGACCATACGCGTCGGCAGTTGGGATGGGGCCAATTTCACACCCTTTACCATCAGCGGTACCGCATCAATGACCTGGGACAGCGGCAAGCAACAGCTGGCATATCAGACGCAAACCGGTTCCGAGACAATAGCCCAGAACGACTATCTGGCTCTGGAAATCACCAATAATGACGCCAATAGTTCTCATAGCATCATGACCAACGGGTGTTCGGAATTGCAATCCCCCTGCAGCGATCCCGGCTATCCCACCCCCGAGATTGCCACCGGCATCATGGTAGCTTTAGGCGTTTTGGGGCTGGCCGGATATGTGTTCATTCGGCGCAAACAGACCCAGGATGTACTGGCCTAAACAGTAACGAGCAACTTTTCACAAAGGCTCAAGAGAAGAGAGGGGGTGCCTCAGAGGCGTCCTCTCTCTTCTGATTTCCTCCTCACCTCTCCGCAGCCACCAGCCTCTTCGAAGCCAGGAGAAACACGCCGGCTACTCCCATCAGGGGAAGCAGATACAAAGCCACCTGTCCCAGTCCCACAGAGTAATCACCAACAGCCAGCCTGGTCAACAAGCTGAAAGGCGATGGGTTCGAGAGGTAGCTCAACCCCACAGCGCCAAGGAGCACCAGCGAATAGATGAACTGGGAACGCTCTCTATCCTTGAAGTAAAGCCCGATGATCCCTGCAGCAAATGACACAGCGGCAGCGACGATAACGGAAAGAGAAAGCACCGGCACGAGGTTTTCTATAGAGAAACCGTTGATCCGCAACAGGCCCACCCATAAGGCGCACTGGAACAATGCTGTCAGGATAGCAGCGAACACCTTGGACGAAAATATCTGGTTGAGAGAAATGGGCGCAGCCCATAGAGTATCAAGCGTCTTGCCCTCCAATTCCTCAGAGAAGGTATCGATGACGATGCTTCCGGCAATCAGCGCCGGGAAGAACATCAGCAGGGGAATGATGATGGAATAGAGGAATTCATAGTCGGTGCTAGGTTTTCCCTCAAGATCAGAATAGTTGAGTTGCACCCCGTTTGCTTCCCGCATCGCATTCTCGGCCTTTTTGAGAGGCTCGTTCAGCGTCATCAGGATGACCGTCGACTGCGCATCCGACTCCGGCAAGAAGAGCTGCATATCCACTATTCCCGCCTCACTGGCCGGAACAGACACGATGGCATCAAGCTGGTTTGATTGGAATGCTTTCTCTGCGCCCGCAATATCAGGGATGGGGAACACTTGTATGTTTCGTTTCTCTACCAGCGAATACATCACCGGGCTGGCAGCATCGCCAACATATCCCACTTTGATGTTGACATTGGAATTCTCGCCGATCGATGTCGGATCATAGAACGCCATGATGCCCGTCAGCATAATCGAAGAAAAAGAAGCGATGAAGAACTGGATCAGCATGGCAAAGAGAATCGTCTTCTCTTTCTTGATCGATCGCAGTTCTTTCCTTACCAGTATCCAGAACCGTCTCATGACAGCGCCTCCAGGATAATCGTCATATTGTAAATTCCGTGGATGACCACCCCCGCAAAGATGCCCAGGGCATAGTATTTCACCCCTAGTCGCGCCGGTATGAGACAGACCACAGTGGTGCACACAAAGTGCAGCGCCAGCGGGACAAGCAGCATTCCGGAGCCAAAGATGGCATCCGTGAACTCGGACCTGTCCATGACGCTGAGAGCCAGATACAGCAACAGTTTTTCCCCGATCAGGAATCCCAGGGCCGACAAGAAGGACAGCACAACGACACTCTTGAGCGAGCCAATGACCTTATTCTGCAAAAGCACGAAGATGCCCGTCGATTTGGCGATCTCTTCGGTGACAACTGCCAGCGCCAATATCACGCCCCAGCCGAGGACCCCGTTCAGATTTGAGGCGATAACGATAGAGGCAAACTGAGCCATGAACACCACCGGCACCAGACACAGGCTCAGCACAAAGATCGACGCTTTAAGGTGATTCTGGTCGATGGCCAGATAAGCCGCCTCGCTCAGCTTGGTATGCAGCGGCCGGAACCCCATCAGGAATTCTTCGTTGAAAATGCGCGTCCCGATGAACATCGTCACCGCGAAAACCAGGTACATCGGGATGGTGGAAAGAAAATACTGAGCGATGGAGAAGGATTCGCCCCGGTACATCTCGACCGCCAGGGTAAGCGGCGAAATGTGGCTCAGGTCGCTCGTATCGGAGAACATCGCCGGAGCCACCAGATAGGCAGTGATAATCCACACCGCCAGAACCGAGAAGAAGGTCTGATCCTTAAAGGTGCGATACAACAACGCCACCATCAGATAGACGGAGAGGATGAACAGCATCACCGGTATGAATATCGCCAGCGCGATCAGGACGTTGCCTTTCAGCACCAGGGTGATGGCGATAATGCATCCAATGGAATACCCGATATAGGGCAGCATCTTGCCCAGGATAATCTGGGAAGGGGTAATCGGCGCCGACATCAAGATGACCAGCTTGCGGTTGGTCTTCTCTTCAATAAAGCTGCTGGTGAAAAACACGCTGACGAAGAATATGGGAACGATATACAAAAAGGCCAGCAATACCTGTGAAAGCGGTATAGGCGGATTCAACAACGAGGGAACGATGATCTCGTTATCCGAAGTGAACTCTGCCTTGAACTGGGGTAACCCGCCGCTATCCATATTTTTCAGTTGATCTCGAACAGCTGCATCGGTGGAGCTATCGACTCTCTTGACAGACGAGCCATTGGAGGGACTGAAGGCGGGGGTGCCTGACTGTAGGGGGGTGGGTGCTGCCAGTGCAGGCGCAACTTGAGATTCAGAGGCTTTTGCAGCCGGTGGTGGGCCAGCCGCTACGGAGACTTCCGAGTTCTTCCACGATGAGTTGAGCGCATCAGCGATTGAGGACTTTTGAGCCTTTTCGCGGACATCGTCGCCATCTCGCTGCAGGTGCTGCACCTCAATGCGCAGGGGAAAGGCTTGGTCGATCTCGTACTCCTGCGCGATCCGGTTCAGCTCTTGCTTTTCTAAATATTTCTTGAGCGCTCCGAGAGCGCATTGAGACTTTTCACTCGAACCCCAACCCACAACATCCTTCCCGAGATAGACATCTATAGTGCCATCATCAATCATGGTAGAAGCAGAATCGGGATCAACAGCCAGGACGGTGAAGCGCTGGTCGGCGATTACCGGGGCATCGGAGGACACGCCAATAGTGTACAGCCCCTTGCTGAAAGAGAGTTCTTGATGGTAAATTACATACGAGAGGATCATCACCAACGCCAGAATTCCCACCATGACGAGCCGCGATTTTCCGGTGAACCGGCTCCTGAGGCGGGTGATCTCACGCTTGGAGATGGTCAGAATGTTGCTCATGATTTAAGCGTCACTGCAATGACGCAAAGCTTGCCCAAATTTGCCGACTGCTTGCCAGGTAAGCGCTGATCAAGAGATGCAGGATTCCTCCTGCCGGGGGTTCGGGGGTGTCCCCCGAATTCCCCAACCTTCCCCCAAGAGTAGGGGCCAGGGGATTGATAGCCCTTGATCAGACTTTCTTTAATTGTACCGAGGGCCATCACAAAAGGATTCAGGGCAGCCCCCGAAATGGCTATGGGGATATCACCCAGTTGGAAGTCATCAGTAATCAGCCGTCAGTAGGGGCGACTCTTGTGGTCAGCATTCAAGAGCGAGTGAAGGGATACTTCCCTTCCGGGGGTTTGGGGGTGTCCCCCAAATTTCGCCTCTTCCCCCAAGAGTAGGGGCCAGGGGATTGATCAGAACCTAACCATGACTTCTTAAAGAAAGGAATCTGATGATCAAACTCCAGTCGATCAACAAACAATACAAGAACTTCTATGCTGTAAAGAACCTGAACCTTGAAGTCAGGGACGGAGAGATATTCGGTATCATCGGGCACAACGGGGCAGGAAAAACCACCACGCTCAAAATGATGGTAGGCCTGCTGACACCCACCTCCGGCACCATCGAGGTGATGGGCCGGAACATGGCTAAAGAAAGCACTCAGATCAAGCAGTCGATCGGATACCTGCCGGAAGAAAGCCCCCTCTATGAAAATATGACCGTTTCCGATTATCTGATGTTCTTCGCCGAGCTTTACAAATTGCCCAAGGACCGGGCAAAGGCGCGCATCGAGGAGCTGCTGGAATCGCTGAAGCTGGAGGATCGGAACAAATACACGGGCGAACTTTCCAAGGGAATGCGGCGAAAGGTGGCCATCGCTCGAACCCTGCTTCATGATCCGCAACTGCTGGTGCTGGATGAACCGAACTCCGGACTCGATCCGCTGACATCCTTTTTCATTATCGATTACCTCAAGAACCTCAACAGACAGGGCAAGACCATTGTCCTGAGCGCCCATAACCTGTTTCACGTGGAATATATCTGCCACCGGGTGGCGATCATCAAAAAGGGCGAACTGGTGGTCTGCGACACCATCGAAGCCATGCGCCGGAAGTTCGGCAAACGGGAGTATGAGGTGATCTTCAAAGCCGATGCCGAACTCAGATATGAAAAAAGGGACGGGAACTACCTCTTCCGGGCTTCGGAGGTCTCCGAAATCGCCCGGCTTCTGCAGAAGATTTCGGAACAGAACTGGGCGCTGGTTGATCTCTCGGTAAAGCAATCCGCCCTGGAAGAGATGTACGTCAATATCATGGAAAAAGATTAACTAAGGCGATCCTGTGTGGTCGCCCTGGGAAGCACCCCAATGAAGAAATCAAGAAAGCGGGCCGGAAAGAGCATTCCGCCCAGGCAATTGCGCCTGGCGCTGGAACCGGTCGAATGCCGCTATGAGAAGGAATGCGCCGCTCCGATGTGCCCCAGGGACATCAACTTCGGAGGGAGAATCTGGTTTCCCAAGGAGCCGATATGCCGCCTGAGAAGCGCTCCCGAGTGGGTGCGCAAACAACGGGAAATCGCCAGACTCCCTGGAATCGACGCCGACAGATATTTCACCTTCCGCATGCTCAAGGCTGTTCCCGAGATCTGCCACGATCTTCAGGGAGCAAACCCCGATTATGTGACCGCAGAGAGGATCTGGTTTAAAGGGTGGATTGGCAGGAAAGCCAAAAAGCGCGCACCTGCTTCGGATGCAGGGCTGGGGAAGCCGCTTTTCTAGGGATATAGCTCGTTTTAGTTTGACCGCGAAGATATGTCGAACAACCAGCTTCATCATGGAGCGTTTTGCTTATCAAAACAAGCTCTAGCTCAAAAAACTCTTTATGATATCTTGCTAAAGCCGAAGGGGCATTACTCCCCTGAATAGTGGAGGATGGTGCCTCGCTCTCCCACGACGAAGACATCGGCGGATGAACTCCCCCAGGCCCCAAGGAGATGATTTCTGGTGCCGCTGGACATTTCGCTCCATGTGCTGCCGTTGTAGTGCAGGATGGTACCAAAAACTCCCACGGCAAAGACGTCGGAGGATGAGCTGCCCCACACGGCAAGGAGACCATCTGGGGTGCTGCTGGCCATAGTGCTCCAGGTACTGCCATCATAGTGCAGGACGACGCCGGAGTTTTCAACTGGGGCCCATCCTACAGCAAAAACATCAGATGAAGAACTGCCCCAGACATCTCTGAGATCATATCCGATATCGTTGGTTATGGTTTCCCAGATGCTACCGTTGTAATGGAGGATGCTGGCGTTTCCAAAGGTTTCCCATCCCACGGCGAAGACATTGGAGGGCGAACTGCCCGATATGCTCCAGAGATCAGTTATGGTGCCGCTGGTCATTTCGCTCCAATCGCTGCCGTTGTAGTGGAGGATAGTGCCTTGCTCTCCCACGGCGAAGACATCGGAGGGCGAACTGCCCCAGACACCGGTGAGATAGCTTTCGGTGCCGGTGGGCATGGTACTCCAGGCATTGCCGTTATAGTGGAAGATGGTGCCTTCCTCTCCCACGGCAAAGACGTCGGAGGGCGAACTGCCCCAGGCACCGGCAAGATGAGTGGCACCGCCGAGATAATCTCCGTAGCCGCTGGCCATGATACTCCAGATGCTGCCGTTGTAGTGCAGGATAGTGCCCGCATCATCCACGGCAAGGACATCGGAGGAGGAATTTCCCCAGACACCAAGAAGATCATTTGCGATGCCCTTGGTCACGGTGCTCCAGGCGCTGCCGTCGTAGTGCAGGATGATGCCCTGATCTCCCACGGCAAAGACATCGGAGGACGAACTGCCCCAGATACCCCGGATGCCTGGGATGCTACTGCTTGTCATGGCGCTCCAGGCGCTGCCGTTGTAGTGCCGGATGGCGCCCGTAGTTTCCACGGCAAAGACATCGGAGGACGAACTGCCCCAGACGCCGGCGACATCACCTGTGGTGCTGTCTGCCATTTCGTTCCAGGTGCTGCCGTCATAGTGCAGGATGACACCATGGAACTCGCCCACGGCAAAGACATCGGAGGACGAACTGCCCCAGACATCACTGAGATGATTTCCGGTGTCGCTGGGCATGACGCTCCAGGCGCTGCCGTTGTAGTGCAGAATGGTGCCCCCTTGTCCCACGGCGAAGACATCGGAGGAGGAACTGCCCCAAACATCACTGAGATAATTTTCGGTGCCGCTGGGCATGACGCTCCAAGCGCTGCCGTTACAGTGCAGGATGGTGCCCATAATTCCCACGGTAAAGACATCGCAGGATGAGGTGCCCCAGATACCACGGAGATCATTTCTGGTGCCGCTGGGCATGACGCTCCATGTGCTGCCTTTGTAGTGCAGGATGGTGCCCGCACCTCCTACGGCAAAGACATCGGTGGAAGAACTGCCCCAGATATCAGCGAGATTATTTCCTGTTGGCCACGGATTCCGCCATGTCCACCCAGTCATTGACGCCTGTTCAACAGTGGGAGTAGGTGTGAACGAGACTGGAGTTGTTGGACTACCGATAGCTCCGTCCGTTGGTGTTGCTGATAACGTAGACGTTAGCTGCGTTTCTCCGGACGGAATCATCGGCGTCGTGGCCTTTTCCGTTCCCCCGCCACACGATGCCATCAGTGTCAGCAGGAGAATTAAAAGTAACATCGCAATGCTAGCAACAGTCATATTCATTCTCATTCTACCTGCCTCCATCGGGGGCTACCTAACCCGAACAATCTGAGATACGCATCGATCATCATTCTCCACCTGATCACAATATGTGTCAGCAAAGATAACGATTTTCATAGCGATCTTTTGCAATATGATGAAACTATAGCCCTATTCTAGCGACGCTATGTTATGGAGTCAACACGCACGCACGCAGATTCTCGTTAGATTCGCATGGAATCTTGATGCTATGGTGTTTTATGCGAAAGCGAATAAATGATGCCAGTTCCGTAATTGACAGCAGGTAGATGAAATCCATTCCACTAGAATCTAGTAGATGGAATCCCATCTACCCACCTTGTTATTTGGTGATACTGAACAAATTGGTTACTATCTTCCGTCTACATTGAAGGATTGTCCATCTGCGCCAATGTCAGAGACAATCGGTGGAGTGGTAACCGTGTTGCGTTTATATAGGATTGAAGCTGCATCGCTATTGATCGGCTGGGGATTCACACCAATCGTCCACAAGCATTGAGAGAAATAAACCGGATCATAAGTTCCTCTCCGCATCGGCCATGGCGCAATTTCAACTATGGCGTCCCTGCAAAAAGCCGGTATCGGAATTCTGATTGAGTCACCCTGATATTATGCTGCGAAGTTTAAAGTCTGAGTGAATCGGCTGGCGGGTCGAATTTAGCGCCAAAACAAGCGCCA
>JAQTRE010000011.1 GCA_028711995.1 Dehalococcoidia bacterium
TGACCACTGAGTCCAGAATGACCTGGCCCTCGGTGACGGCATGCACCACCTGGGTCAACTGACCGATCCTGTCTATGGAGTGCTTCAGCAAGAAGGCGCATCCTTTGGAGCTTTTCTTGGTGAATTACCTCAATTCCTTAATTCCTTGAATATCATAAAGCGTGGAGAGAAGGATGATTCCGATATTGGGGTACTGCTCGCGGATAACTTCCAACTGCCTGATGGTGCTCGGCTGAAGCATCTTGGTTCCCAGAAGCACCACATCCGGTTGCATTGCCGCCAGCATAGCGATGATGACTTCCAGCTTGGCGTCGCTGGATATTCCCGTCAGCTCAATGGTAGGCTCTGCCGGGAAAGCAGCTTTATAGGCCTCTTGTAATATCTCTTGCTCTTCTACGATAAGGAGTTTAATTTTCTTGACAACACTATCGTTCGTGTGATCAATCGTCTCTTTATCCGCAACCCCTGGCTTAACATTATCTATCATTGGTTCCTCCGTTTTAGCTCAAAGTGGGGTAGACATCAACATCCACCGACGTGACCCAAAATTTCTTGACGGGCATCCGGCCCACAAAATGCTCCAAACGCCTTAAGCCTATTTCCCTCTCCAAGGGATCAACAGGCTCCCATTCGGCGCAATCTATATCCTAACTAAAAGGTAGCTCTCTTGATGGGAATTGATGATTCTCATCCATCTGATCCCTGAATCGGGCTCTATTACCTACACGATACGCCGATTGGGCAAGATTTGCTAAGGGGGAGCCACCCATCTTTGTTTAGGCAGATTCATGTAAATCCTGTGGGGGATGGCACCTAGGAAAATTTGGGGATAAAACCTTGGGAAAATATGGGCTAGCCCGGTGTTTAACCGGGCCAAATGATAGTAAATTCAAGCCTGTGGAATATGATAATCCCTCGTCCAGTTGATTTTGACATGGGGAAGATTGGCATGAAGAACAGACTATACAGGAACCAGCAGGGGATTACCGGCCTGGAGACGGCCATTATATTGATTGCTTTTGTGGTAGTGGCGGCAGTGTTCGCCTACTCCGTTCTTTCGGCCGGTCTGTTCGCCTCCGAGAAGAGCAGCGAAGCGGTCTATAAAGGACTGGAGGAAGTCAAGAGCACCATCATTGTCGATGGCGCCCTCGTTGCCTACGAAGGCACCGGATGTGTGGATCGGATCACCTTCTCAGTCAGGCTGGCCCAGAAAGGAGACCCGGTTGATTTCACTCCGAACTCAGGACTGACCGCGGGCCAGAACAAGGTGGTTATTTCTTACCTGGATAAAGACCAGAAGCATGATGATTTGACCTGGACGCTGACACGGCTGGGAGCATGTGGCCCGGACTACCTGCTGGGTAATGACGAGCAATTTCAGATCACCATCAGCGGCCTTGAGGCGCTTCTGGACCCGGACCTCCAGGAGAATACAGATTTCTCCATAACTATGATGCCACCCCAGGGAGCATCGCTGACCGCAGAAAGAACTACTCCGCCGCACATCGATTCGGTGATGATCCTTCAATAAGATGGTTTGCCTGTGACTTACTCTGAAAACGGAGGTGGGGATGATATGTAAAAAGAGATCAACGCCAGGGCCCTTCAAAACCAGGCCCTGGGCTAAAATAGCACCTAAACTCGATCCAGGGAGGTGTACCGATTACGATAACGACACTTGAACGGGAAAGAGACCCGACGCCCTTACAGGGTTAGACAAGAAGATCAGAAAGAAAGGAGGACCAGATATGTTGGTAAAACTAATGCGAAGAATATACAAGAACCAGAAGGGAATAACCGGCCTGGAGACAGCCATTATATTGATCGCCTTTGTGGTTGTCGCCGCGGTATTTGCCTATACCGTCCTGTCCGCCGGCCTCTTCTCCTCACAGAAGAGCAGCGAGGCAGTTTACAGCGGATTGAAGGAAACCCGGAGCACGCTAGAGCTCAAGGGGGGCGTGGTTACCAAGGGAATGTCCATGATTGATGACTGCGAGACAGTTTGGACTGCGGACGTTGGCGCGGTCGTCCTAGAGACTGACCCTGTCATAGAACATGACAATAGCCTGCAAATAACGACGGCAACCGGCGCAAATATCCAGGCCCATCATGCAGTTCCTGCTACGGGAACCTGGGATTTGAGCGGTTGCACCAGCGTCAGCTTCTGGATCATAACCGGCAGTGATGTCAGTGCACTTGGCGGTAGCGCCATAGTACTTGACCTGTGTACAGATACCGCTGGCGCCGTTCCCGGAGAGACCCTGGCAATCGCTGCAGCCAACCTGGACGGTACTTGGCATCATGTGACTGTCAATTTGTCTGGAACGACCGCCAACTATAATGCCGTCGCATCTATAGCTGTGCGAACAACAGCCACCTGGGTATCAACTGAAACGGTCAATATTGATTGCATCGAGACCCAGGCATTCCAGGATATCGATCAGCAGCCCGTCAGCTATGCAGACTCAGTCCAATTCACCCTGGTGAACGCCCTGAACGGTGAATCCATCGACTTCACCGACACCACGGATATCTGTGACACTACTGCCGATACTGAGGGCGACGGAAACCTGAACGATCAGACCTCACAGCTTCACAAAGTGATCATTAACTACGGCGACCAGTTCCAGTACCTGGAGAACCTGGCCTGGACCGCCACTCCCATCGGACACGCCGATACCGATGAGCTACTCGACGCCGGCGAGCAGTTCCTGATCACCGTAGACCTGAGTTATGTAAACAGCACCGAGGATAGTAATGACGACACTAACAAAGTCACCGCAGGGAGAACCTTCACCATCGAAATCAAACCGCCGACCGGAGCAGTCATGGTCTTGGAAAAGACCATGCCGGATATCGTTTCCCAGGTGGATGGCTTGAACTAGGGATAGCATGAGCCGAAGGCTGTTTGTAATGGGGAAAGATAAAGAGACTCCGACCCCCGGCACTCACATTCCGGGAAGAATAGAGGGAGGAAATAAAATGATGAAATTCCTAAAAAGGATGCAAAAGAATCAAAAAGGCATCACCGGGCTGGAAACAGCCATCATCCTGATTGCCTTTGTAGTAGTGGCGGCAGTGTTTGCCTATACCGTTCTATCGGCCGGGCTTTTCGCCTCGGAGAAAAGCACTGAAGCGGTCTATTCCGGCTTGAAAGAAACAGGGAGCACCATAAAGCTTACGGGGCCGGTGATGGCCTTCCAGGATCCGGATGACACGGATCATGTGGGATGGATCAAGTTCACCTTGCAGAACGCCTTGAACGGGGAGCCGATCAACTTCACCCCGCCGACCAATGCTGCCGGACTGGCCGCGGCTGGAAGCGCCAATGTGGTGGTTCTGTCCTACTCTGACAGCAATCAGAGGATAGATGACCTCGCATGGTCGGTCATCAAGCTGGGCGATGCCGACGCGGATAACCTGCTGGACCCCGGCGAGAGATTTGAGATCGTCTGCACATCTCTAACGGGCGGCAGCATGTTCACCGACGTGCTCGCCACTGACATGAGCGCATACACCAAGTTTAATATCGAGCTGAAACCGCCGACCGGCGCCGCTCTGGTCATTCAAAGAATGCTGCCGGCTCATATCGACCCGGTGATGAACCTGAACTAGCCAAAGAATAGTCTTTCCCAGAAGTTCAATCTACTAAGGAGGAAAAGATGCTTACAAAACTGATGCGTAAGATATATAAGGACCAGAAGGGCATCACCGGCCTGGAAACGGCCATCATTCTCATCGCCTTTGTGGTCGTAGCGGCAGTATTTGCCTATACCGTTCTATCCGCGGGGCTTTTTGCCTCGGAGAAGAGCAGCGAGGCGGTTTACAGCGGATTGCAGCAAACCCAGAGCACACTGGAGATGCGGGGGGGGATAACCGCCTATGCCAGTAACACCGGCGATGCCCATGAGACGGCTGCCGAGGACGTGCATACCAGTGCTGATGGTGAGATCACTGTCGGCGCTTGTGTGACCCGATTGCAGTTCACTGTGGCCAACGTGCTGGGAGGAGAGCCAGTCGATCTGACACCCAACTACACGGCAACGACAGTGGATTCACCCTCCACCCTGGCCGCCTCCGGCTATAATGACAAGACCGTCATCAGCTTCAGGGATCAGTACAACATCTTCCCGGAATGCGCCTGGACGATAGATTGGATCGGGCAGGCCAGCCAGGATAATCTGCTACAACCCGGCGAGAAGGCCATGATCACTGTATGGCTGATAGATCATCCCGACGCAAACGAATTCCACCTGAATGCCGCCGCAAACTCAGCCTTCTTCACAGATGCCGATGCGGTTGCCAGCAGGCTGGTGGATATCAATCACCAGTTCACCCTGGAAATCAAGTCCCAACAGGGAGCCGTTCTCACCTTGGAGAGAACCACCCCCGCCTTCTTGGATGCAGTGATGGATCTGCAGTAGAAGAAAACAGGAACAACTGAACACAGCAACCTACTAGGATGTTTGGAGGGGGCAGGGCAGGAATTCTGTCCCTGCCCCCTGCTCTGTAAAAAGCAGGCGGCTTAAGTGGTGAGTTGTTCGATGAATTGAACTCCCCCGTTAATCCCCCTCTTTCGCAAAGCGGGGGAAAGCGGCAGGGGACTTTAAAAAGGGGCCATTACAACTGCTCCGAATTGAGTGTTTGTTGAAACGATCTCCGTTCGTGCTGAGCTTGTCGAAGCATGAACGGATAAGATAATGCCTCTCTTTGCAAGCAAGCGCTGGCCCACCGGAAATGCCTGACAGGACTGCCGACTTGCAAAGGCAAAACGCTCACTTAGAGGTGGGGGTGCACTCATCAATTATTCTGCATGTGTACCATCACACAACTTTCAAGTTGCCATCATTGAGGCAGATTGGGTAATACCCTACGATAGAAGGTAGCCTATAGACTTGGAGAAATTCCGGCCGAAGTGGGCGCGTACCGATGGAGTCAAGGAAAGGGTTCCTTCTGAATTCAGAGGGGTCCGGAACAACAGGAAGTCTGTATCTGAAGTACTTAGAAGCAGGAGAAAGTTATGTTGGCAGAATTCATAAAGGGAAAAAGCATCACCCGGCTGGCACTATCCTTCATGCTGGTCGCCTTGCTGGGAGAATCAGCGTTGGTCGCCTACGGCACATTCTTCTATGAAGAGGATAAAGCAATTGTCTTTGCCGGCCCAGAGCAAAACAGCACCCTGCAGCTCAGGGGAGCCGTGCTGGCTAAAGCCGATCCCGCTCAGGGCTGTGTGGATGAGATGATTTTTACGGTAGCCCTGGCCGATGGCGCAGAACCGGTGAATTTCGCTATGACCCCGGATGCCAATGCCGATGGCAAGTTGAATGATGAGACGGCCCCGATCCATACCGTGATGATCTCGTACGTTGATGCCGATCAACGAGTCGATGATCTCACATGGAGCTTTGCCGAATACGGCCCCGGCGACGAGGACACGCTTCTGGAATCCGGCGAGAACTTTCGTATTACCCTGGGGGCGGATAACAACGGACACTGCGGTCTGCTGCAAAACGCGCTCAGTCCTCAATTAGGGACATCCGCCCCATTCACCATCGAGGTGAAAACGCCCAATGGAGAAGTACTCCGTATAGAAAGGGTCACTCCTGATGTTTATAGCCCGGTAATGAATCTGAGCTAGTGTTACTTTGCCGGAGACGGCGTAACCGGAACGAGGTTGAAATGTGTAACAAACTCATCAACAGCATCCATCGTGATCAAAGGGGTATAACCGGATTGGAGACGGCGATTATTCTGATCGCATTCATAGTGGTAGCCTCTGTATTCGCCTACACTGTGCTTTCAGCGGGCCTGTTTTCGTCTCAGAAGGCAGAGGAAACCATTCATTCCGGAATTGGGACGGCCGAATCGACCATGAGCATCAAAGGGGGAAATGTCATCGGCTACACCGGTACTACCAATGGAGATGAGTGCGTAACCAAATTGTCGTTCATCGTCGCCAACGCTCTGGACTCCGCCAAGGCAATCGACCTGACGCCCCCTTATCATCTTAATTCCAGCGGAGCGCTGGTGGCTGGCCCCCCGGCGACATATGGGAGCGCCGTGATCAGCGATTGCGAGACTAACTGGACCGCAAGCGCCAATGTTACCGCTGCTCTGGACTCTGCGGATACCAAAGAGGGATCAAACAGCGTCAAGCTGACGGTGGCCGATGGATTTACCACCGGATTGGCGGCATATTACGCCTACACCGCGCCAGCACCTGAAAATGCCGTCACGGCGGCACGCGTACAACTCTGGATTAAGTCGAGCCTTTCCCAAACGGCAGGGAATATTCAGTTGCTTCTCTGCTCTGATGCAGCAGGAACAACCCCGGTGGCAACAGGAACGCTCGACATACCGGCATTGACTGCCAACGTATGGCAAGAAGTCTCTGTTGATCTGTCAGTTGCCACTGTTTTAAGCACAGACACCGTAAAATCGATCGGGATAAAGGCGGTGGCGGACCCGGGCGCCACGGTCATCAATGTGGATGACGTGAACGCAGCAATTCTGACCACTGGCGGCAACAACAACAATGTCACCATGATCGCTTATGACGATGGAGTTCAAGTGATTGATGACGTGGCATGGACAGTGGAAATCGTGGCCGGGATCGAAGAGGACGACGACTACCTGCTGGAGAACACGGAAAAGGCAACCATCACGGTCTGGCTGCAGAATTACGATGGGTCTGCCTATTCCAATGGCTCCGGGATATCCGATCCCTTTATTGACTCCAATACCAATCATCTAAAGAGCAATGATGCTTTTCACCTGCAGGTGATGCCTCCCAGAGGAGCCACACTGCTGATTGAGAAGCGAACGCCAGCCTATCTTGATCCGGTAATGCGCCTGTATTGAGGGTCGGCAGTCAATTGTTAGCCAGAACTCAAAAACGAATCGCTAGAAGCGCAATTGGGAAATCTCCGGGAGTAAATCGTGGAGACCAATAAGAAAATCGACGAGCTGGAAAGCGAATTAAAGGTATTAAAGAACGAAGTGCAGAGCGTGCTCATCGATATTCGAGAGCATGTTCTATCCTACTATAAAAATCCCTTCCAGATGGTGAACCTCTCTCCCCCAAAAGGTGAGGGGGCCGATAGCGCCACGAGCAGCACTAACACAAACGTAAGTGGGGGCAAGGAACAAGTCGTCACAGAGAAGCCCCCGGAAAGGAATGAACAGGAACAGGATAAAGGGGCCAAGATGGAAGATATCCAGGAAGGAACCAGCCAGTTGAAAGCCCTTATGGATCAGTTGGAACGAGAAAGGCAGGCATTGAAACAAGAACGCTTGAGACCAGTGGCGGCAACTCCTGCACCGCTTCCAGAAGAACCGGTGCAGCCGGAAATAGCCGCTTCACCTGGCCCGGCCGCTCAATTCTCACAGCCTTCCCAGTGGGGCGGACAATCTATGCCCGGATCACAGCCACCTGGCGCTGGAGCTGAGATTTTCGAAGGGCCTTCTGCCCGACCGGTGGCCAGTTCGCGAAAGAGAGCAACGGGGAGAAGAGAGCGCTTCGACGAATCAGAAGGAGAAGACAGGGGGAATTGGAGTGAGCCAAGAGTCAGCAGTAGCTATCGAGCTGAGGCAAGAGGCGCAAGATTGTCTGATGAAAGGCAAGATGAAAGAAGGCCTGGAGTTGACTCAAGAGGCGGCAGTAGCTATCGAGCTGAGGCAAGAGGCGCAAGATTGTCTGATGAAAGGCAAGATGAAAGAAGGCCTGGAGCTGAGTCAAAAGACGGCAGTAGCTATCAAGCTGAGGCAAGGGACACAAAAACACCTGAGGAGGGAATTCCAGCTGTTGACGGGAAGCAAATGAATCTACTGACCCTGGTGGGGTTGGTGAGATGGGTAGAGAGAAGCATCAAGAAGGTCGGCAAGGAGAAGGTGGAAGCCATTGTGGAGATATATCGGACGGCAGGATATCTCCCCGAAACTCACAAAGAAATTATTGCCCAGATCATCCGCTTGGCCGAAGGCGAAAAGCCGGAGGGGCCGGTGACAATGGGCGCCTCTATCCTGGTCCTGCTCCAACTCGATAGCCTTCTGGGGGGGAAATTCCAAACTGAATCATCCATCATCTCCACCCTCTTTAATGAAGACGGAGGCTATCCGTGGACAAAGCAATAATCACCGTCCTGCTCATCATTGCCGGGGTGGTATGCGTGACCGTCATGTTCAACGGCATTTTCCCAGCAATCACCAAGGGAAGCGATGCCGTTGTGAGCATGGCATCACAGGTGGATGATCGCATTAAGAGCCAGGTTAGCATCGTCCACGCCGTCAGCGAGTACGACCCGGATAGTCCCGGCGAATGGAATGATGTGAACGGCAATGGCTCTTTTGACGTATTCGCTTGGGTCAAGAATGTGGGCGATTCACGCATACTGGCCGTCAATGGCTGTGACGTTTTCTTTGGCGCCGAGGGAAATTTTCAAAGAATATCCCATGATGACTATGTAAGCAGTGGATTCCCCTACTGGCAAGATACGATTGAGGACACCGCCACCGAGTGGGGCAGAGGGGAAACCCTCAAGATAACGATTGTATTCGCGGATAGTTTTGCCAGCTCCGGAATGGCAGCGGGGACGACCTACCTGATGAAAGTGATCATTCCCAATGGCATTTCCGACGAAATATATTTCAGCCTGTAGGGGCGTATCGCGATACGCCTTTACTTTGAGGCCAATTCAAACAAAAAGAGCTGATTATGGAAAACGCAATCGTCGCTATATTCGCCATCGGCCTGATATTGTTTGCCATGCTGGTGCTTTCTCAGGTCTCCCTGTCTTCGACGGATACGATCGCCACAGCCTGGCAACAGCGGGCAGATACGTCAGCCGACATATCAAAAACCCGCATCTCATCCCTTGGCGTTGAAACTCAGAACGGGGGCTCGATTATCAACGTGACGTTGAAGAATGAGGGCACAACCAAGATAGCGGACTTCGACCACTGGGACGTCATTCTTCAATACGACCACTCGTCCAGTGAGATCATCGAAATCCTGGCGGATAATTTTGAGACCGGGACGCTGGACAACTGGACACAGGATGCCTACAACGACTGGGATGTCAGCACCGAGCGATTCAGCGAGGGCAGCTATGCGGCACACGTGGATGACGCAGATGCCGATTCGATTCTCACTTTAAAAGACGCCATCGATTTCAGCCAGACCAGCGGATGGGTGCCGTACACCTTGAGTTTCTCCTGGTTCATTGAAAACGGCCTGGATGCAGGGGAATATCTGGCGCTGGATATCTGGAACGGTACTGCCTGGGACCCGATAGACCAGCTCGACGGGGATGCCACCCCATCGGAGGAGAACCAGTGGTTCGATGAGGTGATTGACATTACTCCTTATACCGTCAGCGACTTCAGGATTCGTTTTCGCGGACGTATGACCGGCCAGAATGAGGATGCCTTTGTGGATTCGGTGAGCATAACCGCCACACCTGACCCTTCTACCGGTCATATCGAACGGCTGACCTATGCCGAAAGCTCTCCGGGAAACTATGAATGGACAAGTCGAGGTATCTATCTGAATGCCGGCGCCAGCGAGCCGGAAATGCTTGAACCGGGGATTTTAAATCCCGGTGAGGAGATGATCATTCAACTGCAGGTCATTCCGGCGATCGGCGCTAATACGACAAATCAGGTGATAATATCGGCCCCCAACGGGGTCTCGACTTCGGCCATTTTTGCCGGTCCGGCATCTTAAATGTGCGCTGATGACTATCGATGGAAACGATACTTATTGCTGTGGTTTGTATCGCCCTGATATTGTTCGGGGCGCTCACTCTATCTCAGGTATCGCTATCTTCGACAGACGAGATCTCCATAGCGTGGCGACAAATGGAGGATAACTCGGGAGACATCGCCAGAACTGAAATCACCTCGATGGGTGCTGAAACTCAAAATGCCGGAGCCATAGTTGAATTGACACTGGAGAATACGGGAGAAACCAAATTGCGATCCTTCGAAAAATGGGACGTGATCATCCAATACCATGACGATCCGAATAATGACATTTTTATCAAAAGGGTTCCCTATGCCGAAGCTGCTCCGGCCGACAACGAATGGACTGTTGAGGGAATTTACATGGATGCCGGCACAGGAACTCCGGAGGTTTTTGAATCGGGGATTTTCAATCCGGATGAAGAGATGGTGATTCGAATGCAGCTCTCGCCAACCATACTGGCAGGAACAACCAATACGATAACGGTAGCCACACCTAACGGTGTCTCAGCCTCCGCTATTTTCATCGGGACACCCTAAAGGCTCGCGATCGGCAATTAAGGAAGCGAAGCGAAAACAATGAGAAGAGAAATACGTGGCCTTCTAATAGTACTGGTGATATTGATGGCAACGGCATCCGTTGTAATCGGAGTTGTCGATTCCAAAAACGGGGCTCAAGGGGGAATGACGATTTCGCTTCGGGGAACTGCGCCTCCTGCAAATACCCCGCTATTCATGATCGAAAGGTCCCCCGATGCCAGGTACCTGAGGAGTGCCCTGGGAATCACCTACGATGGGAAGGAGTGGCAATTGGATAAGATCGCCGGCCAGCTTCAGAACGTCAACCGGTCCTCCGATGACGTGAAAAGGCTCCCTCTATGCACGTCTTCACTATCCCAGAGCTACCGCGATTTCAACAGAGATGTGCTGAATGAAACCGCAACCCTGGTGGATCCACGATGCCTGCAATTGCCGGACAGTATCTCGGACAGGGTGAAGGACCTCTCCCGGCGTATCACCGAAAATATGCCCACCCCGTTTGAGAAAGCCCGGGCAATAGAGGAATTCCTACGTGTTAGATATAAATATAGGCTGGACTACCAAGAAGCACCTCCCAACTGGGAGCCGAATGACTGGTTTCTGTTTGAATCCAAGGAAGGTATCTGCAGTAACTTCAATTCCGCCTTTGTCATCCTAGCCCGGGCATCCGGCATCCCTGCAAGGCTGGCCGCGGGCTACTACATCAAGCCGGATGACGGAGAGCAACAACAAGTTGTCTATGCCAATCAAGCTCATGCCTGGGCAGAGGTGGGATTTCAGGGATTGGGCTGGCTCGCCTTTGAGGCGGTCCCTCAATGAGGGCGCAAATGAATGAGGAAAAAAGCGTACTAATCAAAAATGAATCGGACATAATCAACGCCTGCTCAACAGGAAAACAGATGGCTGCCACGATCGGGCTGGGTATTGTTGAGCAAGCCCACATCGTTACGGCTATCGCGGAACTGGCTCGTAATATCATGGCTTATGCCGGAAGCGGGGTAATCAGTTTCCATTTACTGGGCAATTCTGGAGACAATGGGCTGGAGATTATGGCAGTGGATAGCGGACCTGGCATTGCCGATATTGAATTGGCGATAAGAGGCGTCTGCGCTTCTGGAGGCGGGTTGTGCGGAGGTTTGATGTGTGCCAAACGGTTGATGGATGAATTCCAGATAGAGTCGGAGGTGGGGAGAGGAACCACGGTGACCATCCGCAAATGGAAGCCTGAACGGCAGACAGGTCAATAATCGTCCCGCGGGAGGATAACAGAAAGGCCTCCGATAAAGAGAAGCCTTTCTCAAAAATAACCCGGGGATTAAACAATATTCAGTCGGGGTTTCCCCGAATCATTAAGAGGAGAGAGGGAACAAGATGCCGCAAAAAGGACCTGTAAGGAAAAGTGTCACAGTGAGCGCGAAGAAGTCGAAGGGGCAAGCCCCAAATACGCTCCGTTCGGAACCGGAGAGCCTGTATGCTGCCGTGGTGGAGCGGGCCAATGATGGCATCATCGTCACCCAGGACGGCATACTCCAGTTTGTCAACCCGAACTTCGCTCGAATGGTTGGGTATGACGATGCGGAACTTCAAGGAGAATCCTTTACCAAGGTGCTCACACCCGATTCACTGAAGATTATAGAAGAGCGCTATGAAGGCAGAATGTGGGGAAAAGAACTGCAGCCAACTTATGAGATCGATCTCCTCACCAAGGATGGTGAGATTCTGCCCGTTGACGTAAGCACGGGGGTCATTGAATACCAAGGCAAGATAGCCGATGCGCTCATTCTGAGAGACAATACCAAACGCAAGCGCGAACAAGAGACTTATAGACTCATCGCCAACTGTTCTCTGATTGGAACCTATATCGTCCAGGATGGCATATTCATTTTTGTTAACACCGAATTTCAGAGAGCCTTGGGATACAGTGAGGCCGAATTACTCAAGATGGGGCCCCATGAAGTGGTTCATCCGAAAGATAGAGAGAGGGTGAGGGCAGACGCCATCGCCTCACTCAAAGGCGAACGCAGTGACGGATACGAGTTCAGGACGATCACCAAAAACGGATCGATCCGGCATGCCTATGAAAAGGTGGCCTCTATCGAGTTCGGGGGCCGAAAAGCGACCATCGGCAGCTACATGGACATCACCGGACGCAAGAAGATCGAGGCAGCCGCCGCAGATATCGCCGCCTACTATGAGAGCATCGTATGCTGCATCCCGGAGATGTTGCTTACATTCAACAAAGGGGAGGAACTCACTTTCTTCAACTCAGCTTGCGAGCAATTTGTGGCACAGAAAGCAGATGATCTCCTCGGAAGACCCAAGTGGGAGATATTTGAGGAGCTAAATCTCCTTACCCCGGAATCGATAACCAAAGTCAAGGGAAAACTGGTAGCACATTCCAAAGACGGCAATCCTGCCTCAGGGATAGATGTAGAAGCTTTGGACAGGGACGGCAACAGAGTGCCCCTGATCTATTCTGAGGCGGCGATAAAAGATGCGTATGGGCAGAGTGTTGGAGAGATGGTGTTGCTGAGTAACGTGAGCAAGATGAAGCGATTGGAAGAAAAGCTGGTAGACACCGTGGAGAAACTCAAAGCAAGTCAGGAAGAGCTCTCCACTCCGGTGATCCAGGTCTGGGATAAGATACTCGCGCTGCCCGTCATCGGCCTAGTGGATAGCAACCGCGCCCAGACCATTATGGACGTCCTCCTCTCACGCATCGTGGAAACTCAGGCCGAAATGGTCATCCTCGATATCACCGGCGTCTCCACCGTCGATACCCAGGTCGCCAATCACCTCATCAAGACCGTGGAAGCCGCCAACATGCTGGGAACCGAATGCGTCATCACCGGCATCAGACCGGAGACAGCCCAAACCATGATCCGCCTCGGCCTGGAAATGGATTCATTCCCCACCAAGAGAACCCTCCGCGACGGATTGATGTTTGGCCTCAAGAAACTGGGCTTTGAGGTGAAAAGGGCCGCCCGATGACAGGAGGACTTACATGCTGCAAGTAGAACAAATACCCATACTCAAAATCGATGATTTCCTGATCACCTCTATCCAGGTTGCCCTCCATGACAAACTGGCTTTGTCGTTCCAGGATGGCGTCCTGCGCAAGATAGAACACACAAACGCCAAAGGGCTCATCATCGATATCACCGCCGTGGATGTGGTGGATAGCTTTATTACCAGAATTCTGGTCGAAACAGCCGCTATGGCCAGAATGATGGGCACAAAGACGGTGCTGGTGGGACTGCGCCCTGACGTCGCCATTACCCTCACCGAATTCGGCATGAAACTGAAAGGAATTCAAACTGCTCTCGATCTCGAAAGAGGATTGGCTATGTTAAGAAAAGAGATCGAGATGGACAATGAGGAGTTCTGTTGAGCAAAGCAGGATATCTCCTGCCCGGGGATATATCGGAACTTGAGCGGCTTTTCCTTCAGCAGTTCGGAGCGGCCCATCAAGCATTCAACATTCAAGGAGTGAAGGGATGGATATCGAAAAAAGCGTATTGATCAAGGATGAATACGATATCGTCACTGCCCGATCAACGGCAAAACAAATGGCTGCCGAGATCGGACTGGGGATAGTTGATCAATCCCGAATTGCTACTGCTGTTTCAGAGCTGGCCAGGAATATCGTCGTCTATGCCGGCAAGGGAGTCGTCAATTTCCAGTGGCTCAGTGAGAACGACAGGAACGGTCTGGAGATTGTTGCCGTAGATAGCGGCCCCGGCATTGCCGATATTGACTGGGCGATGACGGATGGATACACATCAGGGGGTGGTCTGGGCATCGGTTTGCCGGGAACCAAACGATTGATGGATGAATTTGAGATCGAGTCGAAGGTTGGCAGGGGAACCACCATAACCATCCGCAAATGGAAGAGATGATTGTCCGGAATGCTGCAATACTGAAGGAAAAACAGGGGGTAAAATGCGACAACAAGAAGCAACAAAAGCGAATCCAAAAGTGAAGGGTGCGTCCTTTAGAGACTATGGCTCAGATATGCCCGCAGCGAAGCTGGATAGCATCTATGCCGCAATGGTAAACCTGGCCGATGACGGATTGGTGATCATCATAGACGGGATTTTCGTGTTTGTAAACTCCACATTTGCCCGAATGACCGGATATGATACGACAGGTCTTATGGGGCAATCTTATCTAAAGGTCATCGCTCCAAGATGGCAGAAGCTTGTTAGGCGAGAGTATGAAAGCAAGATATCAGAAAGGAGAAGTGCCTCCAATTATCGCATAGAGCTTGTTGGCAGAAACAACCAGACCGTTCCTGTGGAAGTCCGATTGGGGAAAGTCAATCACAACGGAACCAGGGCAGACATGGTCATTGTCAGGAATATTACCGAGCACAAACGGATGGAGCAGGAAATACAGGAAAGAAACCGGCAACTGGACGCCCAGAACGAGGAGCTCAAAACAAGGCTCGATGAACTGGCCAAATCCAGGGCATTCAGCGAGGGATTGCTCAAGAGCATGATCGATGGATTCTGCGTCTTTGACCTTGAGGGGAGATTAATTGACATCAATGAAGCTCTCTTGAAAATGACCGGCTTCAAGAAGGAGGAGATTATAGGGCTTCAGTTTGAGCAGATAATTGCTCAACTGACTGCTCCGGCCGAGGCAGAGAAGATGTCCGCCGGGATCAAACGGTTCATGGCCGGAGAGCCGGTGGGGATCATACGGATGCTCATCACTAACAAAGGCGGCAATCAGCTCACGATATCGATTGCCAACAGTGTGGTAAAAGATAACAAAGGCATCCCGACAATGTGGTTTGCAGTCATAAGGGATGTCACGGAGCAAGAACAGGCCGAGGAAAAAATTCAGGCGCAGTATCAGGAAATTGAGGTATACTCTCACGAACTGGAGGCAGCCAATGATGAGCTGCAAGCGTCTCAAGAAAAACTACTGGCGGCCAATCGAGCGCTCACGGTAAGTCAGGAAGAGCTTTCCACTCCGGTGATCCAGGTCTGGGATAAGATACTGGCTCTGCCCGTCATCGGCCTGGTGGATAGCAACCGCGCCCAGACCATTATGGACGTCCTCCTCTCACGCATCGTCGAGACTCAAGCCGAAATGGTCATCCTCGATATCACCGGCGTCTCAACCGTCGATACCCAGGTCGCCAATCACCTCATCAAGACCGTGGAAGCCGCCAATATGCTGGGAACCGAGTGCGTCATCACCGGTATCAGACCGGAGACAGCCCAAACCATGATCCGCCTCGGCCTGGAAATGGATTCATTCCCCACCAAGAGAACCCTCCGCGACGGATTGATGTTTGGCCTCAAGAAACTGGGCTTTGAGGTGAAAAGGGCCGCCCGATGACAGGAGGACTTACATGCTGCAAGTAGAACAAATACCCATACTCAAAATCGATGATTTCCTGATCACCTCTATCCAGGTTGCCCTCCATGACAAACTGGCTTTGTCGTTCCAGGATGGCGTCCTGCGCAAGATAGAACACACAAACGCCAAAGGGCTCATCATCGATATCACCGCCGTGGATGTGGTGGATAGCTTTATTACCAGAATTCTGGTCGAAACAGCCGCTATGGCCAAGATGATGGGCACAAAGACGGTGCTGGTAGGACTTCGCCCTGACGTTGCCATTACCCTCACCGAATTCGGTATGAGACTGAAAGGGATTCAAACGGCACTCGATCTCGAAAGAGGGTTGGCTCTATTAAGAAAAGAGATCGAAAGGGATGGGGATTGGGTGGATCAGAATGAGAATCTATAGACAGGATTGAGATGACAAACCCTTCGCGTCGGCGCTCAATTTATCAAGAGATGCGGTAAGGAACAATGAACAGCGATAGGCTTCCGGAATTGCAGGCCAGATACACTGAGGCGTTGCGCAACTATGTGCAGACTCACAGTGAAAACGCCTTGTTCAGCATATCCAAACTGAGCAAGGAATTCATGAGTGAAGGCCTTGGCCCGGATGATGTCACCAGCATGCATTCTGTAGCCATGGGCAGAATCGTCAACGAACTGAGCGGCGAGTCGGCCATGAGCGCTTTTCATAGCTCTACGGAGCCACTGCTGGAAATCATGATGAACTACGCCATGTTCTACCATACGCATATGGAGAAACATAGACAGCAGATTGCCGAATTTGAGGGCGGCGACAGGGTGAAGGAGATGGAGAAACTGGCCAGCGTTGGCCTGATCTTGCTGGGTATGACCAGCGAGATGGTGATTCAAATGGAATCGGTTACCGCATACACGAATATGATGGCCCAGGGCGGGATAAGCAAAGCCAAAGAGCTCTCACAGATAGTCATGCAAGAGGCAACACAGTTACAAGAGATGCTTAAGACGGCATTCCTGTACTCCCGAAAAATGGCCAAGCGGACAGATGACAGAATGTCAGTCGTTTTGAACGACCTCCTGGTAGAATCCATCGACGTGGTGAGGAATGCGGTCAGGCTTGACTCTGTTGCCATTCAGACCAACTACAGGATTTCGGTCAAAATAAACGTCAATCCCGTCGAAATGCAGCAGGCATTGGTGAACCTGATTGCCAGCGCCATTAATATCATCCAGGGCAGCGGCAGTTTAATGATCTCTACTACCATCGATGAGAGTGGTGCACGAGAGATTGTGGCCTTAAAGATCATTTCCAGCAAGAACGGTCCGGCCAAACGTCCGGATATATTCAGTCTGCCGATGGCAAAATCAGACGTCGGATTGAACATCGCCGCCAGCATCATAAGAAGAAACGGCGGTGCGATTGATGTTGTTAGCGGTGAAAATGGCATGCATATCACGGTTCGCATGCCGGTGGCAAGTAAAGCAAATGACTTCATCGGAAGCGTTGCCATGTCGGCAAGGCAGCCTGTAGCCTAGCCATTTGACCCGCTGTGAGGAGATATGGATTTAGGAATAGCAACCAGACCGAAGGCAAACGAAACCTCAAATGGCGATGCCTATTTTGTCGGTGAGCACGAGAGCACTGTGCTCTTTGCCATGATCGATGGACTGGGACATGGGGAGCAAGCAAATGACGCTGCCAACAAAACCACAGCGTTTCTGGCCAGTCATCTGCAGCAGGACCTGGTATCGCTGATAAAGGGATGCCATCAGGAGTTGCGCGGGAGCCGAGGCGCTGTAATCGGCATCGCTTCAATTGACAGGCAGACCCAGTCGCTCAAGTATGCGGGAGTCGGAAACATCGAGAGCAGAATCGTCACAAGAGCAGTGACAGAAGGGATCAAGGTATCGCATCTGATATCCATGAATGGGATCGTCGGCTGTAACCTGGGAAGAGTGAACGCTATGGAGTATCCCTTTCACGTCGGGGATATCATCGTCATGTTCAGTGACGGTATTTCTTCCAGGCTCAACCTCTCCGAATTCCTGCCGGTCCAGAATCTGCAGGCAGCCGCCGAGAAGATTCTGATCAAACACGGCAAGGATGATGACGCCACCGTCCTGTTGGCAAGGTTGTGATAAACGGTGTGTGGTCTATTGACCGTTTGCGATTGCCCAATCCGGTTGGCAATCAGGAATTCCAACAAGATACGGGAGAACGCTCGTGACAACAAAGGCAAAAGCAGAAGAAAAACTGATCACCTCGGGCAGCGCCGAGATCGATAGAAAGATGGGAGGCGGCATTCCCAAGGGATCCCTGACGCTCATAGAAGGCCAATCGGATGCCGGTAAATCCGTTCTTACCCAGCAAATCATCTGGGGATCTCTCAATACCGATTGCAGGGTCACTCTGTTCAGTACCGAGAGCACCATCAAGAACCTGATGAAACAGCTCGATAGCCTCGGGCTGCATGTCACCGATTATCTCCTGCTGGATCGACTCAGGGTGTATCCGGTCCAACTGGCAAAGGGCGGGGTCGATATAAACTTCGCCTTGAAGATCATGTCTGAGGCCTTTCACCGTGAAGCAGATGCCGAGATGATCATCATCGACTCTCTGACCTCTTTTGTTACCAACGTGCCAGTGGAATCTACCATTGCCTTTTTTGAGGACTGCAAGAATCTTTGCAACGAGGGCCAGACCATTCTCATCGTCATCCATGCATACGCCTTCAGCGAAAGTACGCTGGTGCGTGTGCGCTCCATGTGTGACGCTCACCTGAACCTGCGAATTGAGCAGCTGGGAGACAAGCTGCTGAAAGTGCTCGAAGTAAGCAAGATAAGAGGCGCTACCCGAAACACGGGCAATATAGTGGCTTTTGAGATAGAGCCTGGATGGGGAATGCGAATCATTCCTGTGTCCAAGGCGCAAGTATAGTGCGAATCAAGGATCGGGGACCAAGGGTTAGTCTTTCGGAAGCACCGCAGACCCTTTATCCCTGCATCTTATATTGGAGTAAGAATGCCCGAACTTCTGTTGCCATTTGAAGCCAAGAAAGTCGATTTGAAAGGTGCAGACCTTCTTGACGCCGGGCTGTACCCCTTGCTGCCAAAAGGACTAAAAGAGGCATCGAGGGCTAAGCCTTTCCTGTTGGAATACCTGCACATGTTGCCCATTGAGGAAATCGGTATTCCAAAATACTATGAGACGCTTCCCAGAAGTCTTTCCGATGAGAAGAATCCCAATCTGATTTACCCGGTTGAGGGAGGGGTTTTCGTTCACATCTATCCTGAACCTACGGACGAAAGGCATACCTACGTCTCCGTTGAGCCCAGTCTCACCATCAACATCGATGCGATCATGCCCAAGATCGAAGAAGCCCTGCTGGACTATACCGATGAATTTGATTCCCTCGATACGGACGAGGAAAAGACACAAGGTTTCCTGAGAGCCCTGGACAAGATCTGCTATTCCAAGGTCAGCAAAACAGGCAAGTCGTCTAAAGAAGACGCCAAAGACAATGCCAAAGGAAACGGCAACGGGAATAATGGGGTAACCATCGGAGAAGACAAGCTCACCGGATCCAAAGGCAAGTGGTTTGGGAAAAGCGACAAATCCAAGGACAAAAAAAACGGCGCATCTTCGGGAAGAAGTAGATTGTTTACCAGAGCAGCCAAGACCAGGATCGAATTGACGCCTGACGAGATCGAGGCGGTCAAATATCTCGTCGTTCGGGAGAAAGTTGGGGTAGGTGTCCTGGAACCTCTTGTGCATGATATCTATGTCGAGGACGTCAGCTGCAGCGGGCTCGGGCGTATTTTCATCGAGCATAAGGTATTCAAAAGCGTGAAGACCGCCATATCCTTTAACAACATGCCAGAGCTGGATAACTTTGCCCTGAGACTCTCCGAACGTTCCAAAAGGCCGGTTACGCTGCACAGCCCCATTTCAGATGCCACTCTTCCGGATGGTTCCCGAATCAATATCGTATACGGCGAAGATGTCTCCAGAAGGGGAACCAACTTTACCATTCGAAAGGCTATGGGCACTCCCACCAGCATCATGGAAATATGCGGATTCGGCACGATGACCTATCAGATGGCAGCCTATATGTCTCTGGTAATCGAGCATGATTTGAATGTGTTTATCGCCGGTGAGACGGCATCCGGAAAGACAACCACAATCAATGCCCTGACCGCTTTCCTGCTACCTGAAACCAAGATCGTGAGCATCGAGGATACACCGGAATTGGTCGTCCCTCACAAAAACTGGATTCGCGAGGTATCCAGAGAGGCCAAGGATGGGAGAGGGGGCGCAGTCGGCATGTTCGATTTACTCAAGGCGGCCTTGCGGCAACGGCCCAATATGATCGTCATCGGTGAGATCAGAGGCGCAGAAGGACTGATCGCTTTCCAGGCTATGCAAACCGGCCACGGCGTGATGGCCACCTTCCATGCTGCTTCCGTGGAGAAACTCATCCAGCGTCTCACCGGGGACCCCATCAATGTCCCCAAGGCTTATATCGATTGCCTGAACGTCGTCCTCATCCAATGCGCAGTCAGACTGCCCAGCGGAAAATCGGCCAGACGCGTCATCAGCATCAGTGAGATCGTAGGGTATGATTCCGTATCAAACTCTTTCTCCTTTATCCACACCTTCATGTGGAACCAGTCAAAAGACGTATTCGAGTTTCCCGGGGATAAGAACAGTTACATCCTGGAGGAGAAGATAGCCCCAAAGAGAGGGCTTCCTCCGGAAAAGAAACGAAACATCTATAACGAACTCAACAGAAGAGCCAGAATTCTGGAGCGCTTACACAAAGAAAAAGGGGTTACTGATTTCTATGAGCTTCTTGGGGTCCTTAACACTGCGCGCAAGGAAGGGGTTTTCTAAGGAGAATACTTCCGATGAAGTAAACCTGCCGAAACTGGCCTCCGGCAAGCAGATCATCCAGAAGAAGAGGGTATCGAGTACAAGCAACCAGGAGCTATTGTACTTTGACCTTTTCTATCAGCTGTCGTACATGGCTGCCATTTCTACGGCGGGAATCAGCCGGGATCGTATTTTCGATTACTCTGCTCAGCTTTCCGGTAAGGCAGCAGTGTATTTCAAAGAAATCCAGCGCATAGCCGTTCACCTCGGCTATGACTATGCGGACGCATGCCGGCTGGAAGGGGAGTCTGTGGATGACGAAATGGTGCGCACGATGTTGCTCCGCCTGTCCGGGTCGATGAGTTCCGGCGAACGCGAATCTGAGTTCTTCGGCCGCGAGGCCGATGTTTTTGGAACCAGCTACGGCGACCAATATGAACGTAAACTGGACACCTTGAAACTGTGGACTGATGCCTTCAGCGCGCTGATTATCTCTGCTGTTCTGGTGATCATCATCGGCGTCGTCTCAACCATGATATACAAAACGGACCGGATATTCACCCTGGGACTGGTAGGGCTCACTATTGGTATCTCCATCGGGGGGACATGGCTCATATCATTGATGTCCCCCAAAGAACAGGTACCGCTCCAGCAACCGAGCTCCGCCGAGCAGAAGCAAATCCGACTCTTGATGATGGCGCTCATTCCTACTTCAATCGTTGTCGCGCTTCTGTTGCTGGCAAGCGATGCCGGTATGGGATGGGCAATGTTGATAGGCGGGTTGATCCTCTTCCCTATAGGCCATGTAGCGGTGAAGGATGACAAGCTGATCGCTAAAAGGGACGGTGAGATAGGAGCTTTCCTGCGCTCGCTGGGAGGAGTAACGACTGCCATAGGCGCCACTGTCACGGAGGGCATCTGCCGGATGGACTTGCGCGCCATGCCTGTTCTGAGAGAAGGGACTACGCACCTGAAGAAGCGGCTGGAAATAGGCATTATGCCTTCCATCTGCTGGAAACGATTTGTAGTGGAGACGGGAAGCGTAGTAGTCAACCGAAGCGTAGGCATGTTCCGTGATGCCATGGCCTTAGGCGCAGGTGCAGAAGATGCCGGCAAGCGGGCTTCTGCTTATGCCGTAAAACTGGATCTCTTGAGAGCCAGAAGAAGACTGATAACCAAGCCCTTTGGAATGCTCACTTTCGCCATGCACGGCGCAGTTGTACTGCTTCTGGTTTTTGTGACCGAGGTCATGATGCGATTTGGCTCCATGATAATGAACATTGAGATGGACATCCCCGGGTCAGCGTCGTCCTCTGCCGTAGGGGGTTATTTCTCTTTTAACTTCGCTGGACTGCAATTACTGACTTCGCTGGTAATGCCGGTGATCATCGTGCTGACTGTAGTCAATGCTATGGCGCCCAAGCTGGCTGAAGGGGGACACAAGTGCAAGTTCTTTTACAACCTGTCCATCACCATGTGCATGTCAGGGATATGCTTGATCATTGTACCCTATCTGGTAACGATGGTTTTCGGCAGCGTCGGGGGATGAAAGACTTCGACCTTGAGCACTCGCGGGAAGACCCGCCAAGAGGAGGTTGAAATGGGCCTAACAGACAAACTGAAAAAGAAGTCAAAAGATGCCGAAAAGCCTGAGGAAATCGGCGGAATCATAGCAGATACAAAGTTGACGGAACGTCCAATCAGCCCTACGAAAGGGGATGTGGCACTGCCTGATATCCCTCCGGCCCCATTACCTCAGGGCCTGCCACAAGCCCCCCCTGAAGCGCTGAAAGAGCCGCCAAAAGAGAAGAAAACCGGTGGACTTTCGGCAATGGATATCTTTGCCGCTGAAACCGCAGAGTCAGATGAAGGTAATCAACTTGCCAAACAATTACACGAGGTCGATATCAACGACCTGCTGACAGAGTGCAAGGAAATAGCCGCCAAGCTCCGTCAGCCAATCACCTGAATCTTCCGAGAGAACTGATCGACTCAATCAACCGGGAACCTGCCGGACAGGACCATACCCTAACCTTCCCCCATTGAAGAACCTCCGCAAAGATGTTCATCAACGCTTCTTATGGACAATCCCGTCTCGTGAAGGGGCAGGAATCTTTCACATCACCGACCCCCACCCCTTCATTTCATAGTTCGCACTTTCTGTGATGCTATTTTGCTTTTCCGATTCGGAACATCTTGGTCTTACAAGTCGGGCACACACCCTGTGTTGCGGGCTTTCCGTTCTTCATGGTGATGGCCTTAGGATCTTTCATTTCCTTCTTGGCACGGCATTTCACACAGTACGCTTGCATGGAACACTCCTCCTCATAAAGGTTTTGTATTACGTGCAATCATAATATATCTCTGCTAGAATGTCAACAGGCTCACGCCGCTTATCCCCACAAGTGAACGAAACATGCCAGGGGCTCCACATTATTATTGGAACCTCCTCGCCACAACGAGATTGTTCCTCACCTGCTGTTTTTCGAGTAGGCGTTATCCCTGATTTTGTCATTCTGAGCAGCCGAGGAGACACAAAGGACATCATCCGGTTCCCATGATCCGTGCCGACTCATAGCATCTCCTGAAGAGAAAAAGGATTCCCCCAAATAAGGTGTTTCAGCTTGGACTTATCTTTGTGTTATAATTGAACCTAAAATGGGTATGTTTCGAAGCGCACGGCTGCTTCTTGCCCCGATCAGACCTGAATTGAGTCGTCAAAGGAGTCTCAAATGAAACAAAGGCTGGTACTTAGCACAGGGATAGTTCTCCTAATTATTCTGAGCATTGCCTTGGCAGCATGCGGGAATGACTCCGACAAAAACAATGATGAGGCTACCATCACCACAGCCAGTGGTCTGCAATACCTTGAAATCCAGGAGGGGACCGGCGCCATGCCTCTGGTCGGCGATTCGGTGGCGGTTGATTATACCCTCACTTTGGCAGATGGCACCAAGATCGAGAGTTCACTGGATAGCGGCAACCCTTATGAGTTTCCCCTTGGATTTGGCGAGGTAATCCCCGGCTGGGATGAAGGGATTGCCCTGATGAAAGAAGGAGGCAGAGCCAGGCTGGTCATTCCGCCTGAACTGGGATACGGTGATCAAGACAGGGGAAGTATCCCCCCCAATTCCACCCTCATCTTCGCGGTCGAATTGGTTTCCGTTACTCCTGCCAAAGTAATGACCTTCCCGGACCCCAACCTTGAGGCTATCGTTAGAGGGGCCATCGGAAAGTCCGAGGGGGACATCTATTTATATAACCTCGAAAACCTCACCGGCCTGGCTGCAGACGGCAAAGGCATCAGTGATCTCACCGGCCTGGAGAATTGTCCCAACCTGACCACGCTCACCCTTTCCGGGAACAAGATTGCCAATATCGCTGCGCTCTCGGGGATGACGAAGCTAACCAGTCTCGACCTTGCGGATAACCAGTTGAGCGACATCACTCCGCTCTCCGGTCTGATCAATTTGACTGGACTCTCCTTGATCAAGAATCAAATCAGCGATATTTCTGCACTTTCCGGCCTGACTAACCTGGCCCAACTCTCCCTGGGTGAAAACCAGATCACCAATGTCTCCGGGCTTTCAAATCTCGCCGGTCTGACCCACCTCCGGATGTACAAGAACGGGATTCAAGATATCTCCCCTCTCTCCAATCTCACCAATCTGGTCCTTCTCGATCTCTGGGGCAATCAGTTGACCGATGTCTCTCCTCTAGGTAACCTGACCAAACTGAGTTCGCTCAGCCTTTTCGAGAACCGCATCAGCGATATCTCTGCCCTCTCCGGACTGACTAACCTGGCTAACCTCGAACTCTGGGACAATCAGTTGAGCGATATTGCCCCTCTCTCCAGTCTGGTGAAACTGACGGAACTCGATCTCTGGAACAACCAGATCAGCGACATCTCCGCCCTATCCAGCCTTACCGCATTGTCCCAACTCTCCCTTGGCAAAAACCAGATCAGCGATCTCTCTGCACTCTCGAGTCTCACCAGCCTGACCCACCTCTGGCTCTATCAAAACCAGATCAGCGATCTCTCTGCACTCTCCGACCTGACAAACCTCACCAATCTCTACCTCAAGGGCAACCGCTTGGCCGATATCTCCCCGCTGGACGAACTCGCAGGCCTTAAAACACTCAGCCTTTCCACCAATCAGATAACCGACATCTCCCCACTCTCTACGCTGACCGGCCTCACATGGCTTGAGATCAATGACAATCAGATAACCGACATATCTGCCCTCTCCGAGCTCTTGAGCCTCACCCGGATCGAACTTCAGAACAATCAGATAGCAGACATTTCTCCGCTGGTGGCAAACACTGGACTGACCACCGGAACTGTTGTGGATCTGACGGGCAATCCATTAAGCCCTACATCGACGAATGACTCCGTTCCGCAACTGGAAAAGAATGGCGTGACGGTTAAGGGGATTTCCCAATAATACCTGCTGTAAAACCTCCCTATTTCGGGTATAATACAACAAACCCGCAGCAAACTGGCGGCAAAACTGCCATATATATGTTTGGAGAGTCTGTCAAAAAAGACGCCATCCGCGATAGGGGAGGGTAAATTATGGCTAGCAGCTACAGATTCGACAAAGCTGCGAGATCGGAAAAATACCTCGTGAATACAATCTTCACCCATCTTCTCCTACACAATAACTTCTCAGGGATGCGCCCGCTCTTTCACAGGGTTTTCGGCCTGGCAGCATGTTCACAGCTTCCCGATGATTTTGAGATCGTTTCCGACCCCGATCCTTTGCGGGATGGATCGGCTTTCCACCCCGAGGTCAAGAAAATCTGTAGCGAGTTCAAGCAGGTTGCCGCACCTGATCTGTTTCTCCGATGGTCACACCTTTGTCTGGTCATAGAGGCAAGATTCTTCGCTGATCCTTCAACCGATGAACTCTCTGAGCAGATAAGACTCCAACGCGAAGTCATAGAGAAAGTCCAACCCTTTACCCTTTATCGAGATTGGGAAATCAAGTTTGCCGTTCTGGTGATCAACCCGGCCAGGATAAGAATGGGAAGAGATGTCGTTGTCCTTTCCTGGGATGAAATTATTAGTACGATGAGAGCCACCGAAAAAAACTCCAGCGATGTGGAATACTGCTGGAAAGTGCTTGAAGACGCTAAAGACAGGGCGCGCAAGGAAGCTACCTCCAGTCCCATCATCACCTTTGAGAAGCTGAAGTTTGCCGATATGTTGAAACAGCTGCCCCGACTGATTGAGCAAGGGAAGGTCTATGTCGGCTTTTCGGGCGGGCTCGAAGAACTGTCGACGCTCACAGAACAAAAGCTAGCCAGCCGACCGCACTATGAAGTTTCGAACATTCAGTGGTCGGAGAACTGGATCACCATCGACAGATTCCTGCACCGGGTTCTGGAAATGAAAGGATACTGCTCCCCGGACGAGCCATCGATAAGACTGGCCGTATGAGCGTTCAATATCACGCCAAAGATTTCAAGACGATCCTCAACAAGCTGAAGCTCATCGATAGCTGGTTCTGGTGCCGATACACCCTCAATCCTATAACGGCTGCGAATTTGCCTGCACCTATTGTGATTCGCGGAGCCACAAATATCATCTTCACCCCGATTTCGACCATCAGATTTTCATCAAGACGAATATCGGCCGGATGCTGGAGGCGCGAACAAAGGAACTACTCAAGACGGCGGCTTAGCACCAATTCACCAGAATGCGAAAGGTCACATTGATGAAGACGTGGATAAAGAATGCCGGCCAAACGGAATTCCCCCGGTAGGCAACGTATCCGAAATAGATGCCGGTAGGAATGGTGCTGATCACTTCCGCCTCCGGTTTACCGATGTGAAGGAGAACGAATGGGATCATCTGAATCAGGATGCTCGCTTCCTTGAATCGTTCTCTGAGCCCGAAGAGCAGAAAACCGCGGAACATAAACTCCCATCCGGCTTGATATCCTATTGTTTCCAGGAGATAAACGGGCAGGTTGAAGTCACTGATCGAATAGTACTCCTCAAAGGAGGAAAATCGGGAAGCGATGAGCAGGATCGGTAATGCGACCAGGCAAGCAACTGCCACATGGACCCGCCATACACGGAAGTCGCCCATCCTCAATCCGAAGTCGAGGGGGTTTTTCCGGAGCAGAATGATGACGGTAAGAATGGGCAAGAGTGCATAGAATACCAGAGAATCCGCCCAGTCGGAGTAGATCGAATGGTTCTCTGCCAGAATCAGAAAAAGGGCGGCAGCGGATATGATCACGGCCTCGTGATAATTCCGCGCGAGGAAAGCTTGCATCTCCTGGAGTTCTTTTCTGATCACAACTTCCAACGTCCTGAGTGGAACTTGTGATCATTATACACCGCGAAGAATATGATAGAATTCAAAAGGCAAAAGCAAAAAAGAGAGGTAACAATGCGCCGGCAAGGAAATGAGGCCCCTCTCGTCACTCCCCACCGGGTATTGACGGATAACGGCATTGATCCGGCTGAATATCCGTTCAGCACTGCGGTGCTGGTTTTCATGCCTGTAGGATTTATTGCCCGGCTTTTCGATGGAGAACCCCCTGGCAAGCGAATCTTCGGCATGGTGAACAAATGCCTGGTTCGCCCCGATCATGGAGGCACCCTTCTAATGGGGCCCGTCTACGGCAGTCCGGTTTGCGCCTCGGCCCTCGAGGAGCTGTCTGCGCTGGGCGTAAAACACGTTGTCGGATTCGGACTCTCCGGCTCGCTGGTCCCGGAAATTGTTCCCGGTGACCTGATGATCGCCTCCTCCGGCCTTGCTTCCGATGGGACGACCAAGGAATACACCGACGACGACGAAATCGGGCCGGACCCTGAACTACTGACCCTGACCCAGGACATCTTCCAGAAACATGGGCTCAAACCCAAAACGGGCAAAGTCTGGACCACGGACGCCATCTACCGGGAGTATCCATCGAAAGTCTCCTTCTGGCGAGAGAAAGGGGCTTCTTATGTAAATATGGAAACCTCCGCCTTCTACGCTGTAGCGCGGGAAGTAGGCATCCGCTCCGTATACCTTTCGTTAGTATCCGATCACGTGGGAGGGGAGGAGTGGACAGGCTGGCCAGCCGATCCGAGCGAAGGCCTCACTCAGCTCTGGAATGTGTGCCGGGATATCATCGCCGAAGTCGGCAAAAAGGGGAGAAACAATGGATAAGAGAATCATCAATCGAAAGAATGCTCCGGCCTCAGATGCGCCATACTCGCCGGCCATTGCCTGCGGATCGTTCATTTTTGTCTCCGGTCAGGTTCCGATCGACCCCGGAACCGGAGCCATCATTTCGGCAGATTTCGGGGAGCAAGCCGAACAGTGCTTTCAAAACCTGAGGGCGATCCTCGAAGAGGCAGGCTCATCGCTGGAGAAAGTCGTCAAAACCACCGCCTTCCTGACCAACCTGGATGACTTCGGCAAGTTGAATGAGGCCTACAAGCGCCACTTCCCCAAGGAAAGACCTGCCAGAAGCTGTATCGAGGCAAGCAGACTTCCCCTTGGAGCCAGAGTGGAAATTGAAGCAATTGCCGTTATTTGAACTCGGCCAATACCTGCCCTAATACCTATCTTCGGGACAGCCGTACTACCGTAACCCCGGCGCCACCCTCGCGAGGCTCCGCTGGCCGAAACGACTCGACCAGCGGATGGTGCGCCAGCTCGCGCCGCACTACCAGCCGCAACGTACCCGTGCCTTTCCCATGGATGACTCTAACAGTGTGCAATCCGGCAACAAAGGCATCGTTCAAGTACTGATCCAGATTTGCCAGCGCATCCTCAACGCTGAGGTGCCGCAGCATTACTTCCGTCTCCGGTCTATTCATCATTCATCAGTTGACCTTAGAACCATTATATTACAATCAGCTCTCAAATGCGTGTCAGCTCAGGGTGGCCGGACTTGACTATCATCGAAAATGAGATATACTAGCCATAAACGGCCTTGCTGGCTATGCGTATATCAGCGGCCATCTCAATTTGAAGGAGGGCATATGAAGAAGCTGGGGGGCATTATTGCAGCTACTGTCGCGGCCGTAGTCATATTGACGATGGGCTGCGCCATCGAGTTGCCTGAGAACATATGGTCAGATTTCCATAACAACCTGGCCAATACCGGTTATTCCATTTCGAGTGGCGTTAAAGACGGAGAGGTGAAATGGGATTTTTCGGGCGCCGGATCGATCGCCACCTCGCCCGCGGTTCGATACGATAAGGTCTACGTAGCGGCCGAAGATGGAGCTGTCTACTGCCTGAAGAAGAGCGGAACCTATGTCTGGAGATATCCCCAGCAGGGCAGCATTGGCGATGTCCTGACCTCCCCGGCAGTTGCAGGCGATAAGGTCTTTGTGGGCTCAGATGATGGAAATGTTTACGCCCTGAATGCCAAGACCGGTGAATTGAAGTGGAAACAACCGCTGGGTGCTCCGATACATTCCGCACCTACAGTAGCCAGCGGCAAGGTGTTGCTGGGTTGCGACGATGGCAATCTCTATGCCCTGGATGATGGCGATGGAAAAATCAAGTGGAAATACCCGACAGATGGTCCGATATACACTTCACCGGCAGTGAAGACCGATAAGGTCTATTTCGGTTCGGATGATACCAATGTCTATTGTCTGAAGATAAAGAAGGACAAGGGAGAGTTCATCTGGAAGTTCCCCACGGGCGATAAGGTGCGCTCCTCGGTGGCCATCGGCGGGAGTCAGATCTATTTCGGCTCCGATGACACCAACGTCTATTGCATCGATGCGGGGAAAAACATGACAACCTATTACTGGAAGGTCCCCACGGATGGACCGGTGCGCTCCTCCCCAGCTCTGGCATACAGCAATGTCTTCATCGGCTCGGACGACGGCAATATCTATTCCCTGGAGGATGGCAAGAAGGGCGGCGAGTTGAAATGGAAATATCCGACGGACGGCGAGGTTCGATCCTCTCCGGCCGTGGCCGGCAAAATCATGTACGTCGCCTCCTACGATGGCAATATCTATGCTCTGGATAAGAACAAAATGAACGATAACAAGGTCGTCGAAGCATTGAAATTCAAGCAGCCGGTAGGGGAAGGCGCGGTTGACTCTTCGCCGGCTATCGCTTCCGGCAGGCTCTACATTGGTGGCGACAAACTTGTTTGCTTTAAAGACTGATCATCCTCGCTCTGAGCCAAGGAGTTGAGGGCAGGTTCCTAACAGACGAAACGGCCCCCCGAAAAACCCAAGTTTTTCGGGGGGCCGTTTCGTCTCCGCAATCCTCTCAGTTCTGGTGCATTCTCCACGGGGATTATGCTATACTGATCGAAATCAGGTCCGGACAGTGGCACCTCGCCAAGACTATTCAGGAGGGGAACATGAAAGATTCCAACATCGTCCAGGTTAAAGGCGTGCACAAAACCTATGATACGGGCCAGGTCAAAGTACACGCTTTGCGAGGCGTTGATCTGGAGATCAGAGATGGGGAAATGATGGCCATCATGGGGCCCAGCGGATGCGGCAAAACCACCCTTCTGAATTGTCTCTCCGGCCTGGATTCAATCGACCAGGGGGAAATCTCCGTCAAGGGACATATCATCCCCAAAATGTCCGATAAGGAACGCACCAAGTTTCGCGCCGAGGAGATGGGGTTTGTCTTCCAGGCGTTCAATCTGCTGCCGGTGCTCAATGTGGTGGAGAATGTGGAGTTGCCCTTGCTGCTATCGGGAACCAAGCAGCGCGAGGCCAGGAAACGAGCTGAGGACGTGCTGGAACTGGTCCATCTCGGGGATCAGCGAAACAAAAGGCCAGCCGAACTCTCCGGTGGTCAGCAACAGCGAGTGGCCGTGGCAAGGGCCTTGGTGAACAATCCGGTAATCGTCTGGGGAGACGAACCCACGGGCAATCTGGATAGCGAAACAGCCATGGAAATAATGCACGTACTGCGAAGCCTCAACAAAGAGAAAGGGCAGACCTTCGTCCTGGTGACTCATTCGCAGGAAGTGGGCGAATTCACCGACCGCATCGTCCGCATGCGCGATGGAGTCATCGAGTGTGACAGCATCAATGGCAAGGATTCCTGCCTGGATAACCAGGTGCGATAATGCTTATCTCAGACTCCAGATAATCGAGATGATGTGAGGGAGGCAAGCTAATGGCAGACCTGAAAGTCATGCTGGTACCGCTTATAGTAATCTTCGCATTGTTCGTGGCGGGGATTTCCGTCCTCGCTTTGCGCAACAAGGTGATTTTTAAAATGGGGGCGCGCAACCTCCCACGCCGACCGGCCAATACCCTTCTGACCTGTCTGGGCCTGATGCTGGCAGCCATGATTTTCTCTGCCTCCTTTGCCACGGGAGATACTCTGACGCACTCCATCCGCAGCATTGCCGTGGATTACATCGGGCAGGTGGATGTCATGGTGATGAGTGATGGAGTGGAATTCGGAGGGCAAGGACACACAATGGATGCCAGCAGCAGAAGCGTATACTTTGATCAGGCTGAACTCCAAAACGTGGAAGTTGCCCTGAGCGATCTCTCTCAGAAAGGCGTAGTCGAAGGGGTTGCGCCTGCCATTATTGAAACAGACATACCGGTAATCGCCAGGGAAACGAGTCTGAACGAGCCTCAGGTCACCCTGCTGGGGTTTGACTATCGGTATATGAAGTCCTTTGATCCCCTCTTGGAGAAAGGCAACCGGGAGCTTTCCCTAAAAGACCTTGAGGACAAGGGGAGCGGCTATGCCTACGTCAATACCGGCCTGGCAGAAGCCATCTCTGATCAGAACCGGACGATAGGCGTCGGCGACCAGATAGAGGTCTATCTGAGTCAAGACCCCACCTTTCTGACCATCGCCGGCATTTATAAAACGGGGGGCAATCCAACCGTATTCAGCTTCGATACCTCCGCGTCTATCATCATGCCCCTTGATCATCTGCAAGCCCTGCGGGGTTCCAGCGATATCAACTTCATCCTCATCACCAATAAAGGCGGAGCCCTTACCGGGGCAAAGCATACCGATACAGTCATGGCTTCCCTCGAACCGGCGCTGAATGGAACGGGGATCAAGGCACAGCCCATCAAGCAGGATGCTCTGGACCAAGCTGACGAGGGAGGCGCTACGTTCTCTACCATGTTCATGGTCTTCGGCAGTTTCTCTATCATTGCCGGAGTCCTCCTGATCTTCCTCATCTTCGTCATGCTGGCAGCCGAAAGAAAGCAGGAACTGGGCATGACGCGAGCAATAGGCGGGCAGCGGGGACACATCATTCGACTCTTCACTTTTGAGGGGACCCTGTATGCACTGTTGGCCTCAGCCATTGGCGCCGCGCTGGGGTTAGTGGTCGCCTGGGGAATGATCCAGATGATGAACTCCGCCTTTGAAGAAATGGGCTTTGATCTGACATACTACTACACCGCCAGCGGCCTTATCATATCCTACACCCTGGGGGTTGTATTAACCGTGCTGGTGGTTTTCTTCTCGGCACGCAACGTCAGCCGACTCAATATCATATCCGCTATCAAGGATATTCCCGAATCCAAGCGGGCCGACAAGCACCCGATCCGGAGTATCGCCATCACCGTCCTGGTTCCCCTGGTGGGGCTCCTCTCCCTGATAAGCGGGCTGCAGGAAAAGATGCAGGTCTCCTACACCCTCGGGGCGTCTCTCCTCATCATCGGCATCTGTCTGGTGGCCAGGAAACTCCGCCTGCCGGACAGGCCCGCCTTCACCCTGGCGGGCCTTGGCCTTTTGACTTTCTGGCTCATTCCTTTCAGCTGGCATCCCTACCACGATGAGATGAGCGGCGGCATGGAAATGTTCATCCTTTCAGGGGTAATGCTGGTCCTGGGAGCAGTGTGGACTATCATGTATAACTCAGACCTGCTGCTGACGGCAGGTTATGTCTATCTTCGGGCGAATCCGGGCACTGGCGCCGATTTTGAAGCCAGCCGTAGCCTATCCCCTGGCCAGTCGGTTCCGCACCGGAATGGCCGTAGCCATGTTCTCTATGATCGTCTTCACACTGGTGGTCGTGTCTGTCATCAGTGCTTCTTTCAGCAAACTGCTCGATGACACCGAACGCGTCAGCGGCGGGTTCGATATCAGGGCAGAGGTGAGCTACATCAATCCCATAACCGATATCAATGCTGCCCTTGAGAAGACTGATGGTGTTGGCCCGAACGATTTTCAAGCAATCGCCGGCTTCAACACTGCCGTGGCTAACGTGCGCGATGCCAGCAGTGATAAACAGAACACGGACGGAGATAAGAAATGGGAGCTCTTACCCGTGGTAGGAACCGATGCCGGATACACTGAAAACGTGACCTACAATTTTGAATTGGTGGCCGAGAAATACTACAACGAAGGCGCTTCCGGCCGAGAGGTGTGGGAGGCACTCACCAACAACCCGAATCTGGCCGTGGTCAACCTGGCGCTGGTTCCCACCAAAGAGACCGGTGACTTCGGTGACACCGGCATTGACTTGGTCATTGGCAAAGGCAGATTCTATCTTCAAGATAAGTTCATGCCCGATGATATCTATGTTGAGATTCAGAACCCTCTGACCAAGACAACTCAAACGCTGCAGGTAATCGGCGTGGTCGATGCCATGTCCGGTCCCTATGCCTCTCTGATAACCACCTCCCAGGCAACCATCAACTCTTTCCTGGGATTCCCCCGCTCGTCCAATGCTTACCGCTTGATGGTGAAACCGGAACAAAAGGACAATATCCCCAACTTGGCCAAGAACCTGGAAAAGAACTTTTTGGCCAATGGCATGAATACCGAGGTAATGGCCGAAGAAGTCAAAGACTACGGCAAGACAATGGACATGTTCATGAATCTCTTGATGTCATTCATGGGACTGGGCCTTATTGTGGGAATTGCTGCCCTGGGGGTTATCGCTGCCAGATCAGTGGTGGAACGCCGGCATCAGATCGGCATGCTGCGGGCCATCGGTTTCCGGCAGGGGATGGTACAGGCCAGCTTTTTGCTGGAGTCATCTTTCATCGCCCTAATGGGGATCACTCTGGGTGTCGTGTTGGGAGTGGCCCTTTCCTATCAGATCATCCCTGACTCGGACGTCGAAGGAATGACCACCGCGATCCCATGGACTATGATTACGCTGATCGCCCTTGGCGCTTATCTGGCATCACTGACCACCACCTTCCTGCCCGCCTATCGAGCTGCCAAGGTTTATCCCGCTGAGGCGCTCCGATACGAATAGGTGGACCGAACGGCACTCAGACGCCAAAGGAAGAAGATGATAGCGGAGCTTCTGCGGTTACTAGTGGCTTAGTCCTCAGCATGGGCTGAGAAAAGTGAATTGGGCTGCGCTTCGCGAGGACTGCTACCCTATAATGAAGATATGCACACGTCTCGTTGCTGGATTTCACTGGAGGGATTGGCGAACTTATACCCCTCCCCTTCTGCGACAATGATCTGGGGAGCATTGGGATCATCTCCCAGCTTTGTTCTCAGGCAGCCAGCAAACACTTTCAGGAATTCCATTGAATCCACGTAGGACCCCCATCGACCCTCCTCCAAAAGGATCCGGCAGGGTATTACGCGGCCTGCATTTCTTACCAGCAGATCCAGCAAAACATATTCTGTGGGAGTAAGCCTGACTTCCTGCCCATCCAGTGTTACCTCATGGACAGCGACGTCGATCCGCAGTCCCCCAATCACAACAGCCTTTTCAGCCTCCATATCCTGACGCTTTTTGCCGTTGGACAATACTCTTTTCACCCTCTCCATGAGATCGGCCTGACTGAATGGCTTTGTAATGTAATCATCTGCACCCAGATCCATGGCACGGGCTTTGCTGAACTCAGTATCGTTCGCGGTCAGAATGACAATAGGCACTCCAGAAAACGTGCGAATTCCACGGCATACTTGTAAGCCATCGACATCGGGCAAGCCAATATCAAGGATGACCACATCAGGAGCGTGTTTTTCGACCAAATCGATGCCTTCAAGGCCTTTGCTGGCAGAAAGGAATTCCACTTTGTCCGGCCAGCGAAGTTCGAAGCACAGCGAAAGGGATTCTATTATCTCCGGGTCATCTTCAATGATGAGTAACTTCATGATTCAATCTCACTTAAGCCAGCGTCCGGACAGTGAATACATACTAACATATGTACAGTGCTTGGTAACTGAGAAATCAGTACCACCCCGGTATGCAGGACAATTAGCAACTGCCGTGCTATTGCAAGGCAGGACAGGCTCTGCTTAAATGAAGCTGACCGACACGAATCGAAAGGGGTGTCAGTCTATCCGGCAAAAGGAGGTTAGTCCGATGGATTTTCGTCTAACCATTGAAGAGAAGCTTATCCAGAAGACGGCCCGTGAGTTCGCCCAAGCTGAAATCGAGCCCATTGCGGCAAAGGTGGAGCGCGAGAAGAAAGTCCCTCGTGACATCGTCAACAAGCTGGGAAAGGCCGGTTTTCTGGGAATGCCTCTCCCCAAGGAATACGGAGGGGGAGATTCGGGTTACCTCAACTGGATACTGGCCCTGGAGCAAATGCACTATCCGGTATCTGCATGCAGCAGCTTCATGAATATGTGCGGCATGGTAGGCCTGGGTATCGTTACCTTCGGGACAGCAGAGCAAAAAGAGCAGTTTTTGAGGCCGATGTGCACCGGCGAAAAGATCGGAAGCTGGGCCTTTACGGAGCCTGCCACGGGATCGGACCCGAAATCGCTGGTCACAAGAGCCGAACTTGATGGAGACTATTGGGTGATCAACGGTATCAAGCGCTTCAACACCGAGGGCAACCACGATGGCCCGGCGGTGGTTTTCGCCAATGTCGACGGGGTAATGACAACCGCTTTCATTGTCGACAAAAACCAGGAAGGATATGTCAACTCCAAGCCCTACGAGCTGATGGGCAACCTTGGCACCGAGACGATGGATACCCGGTTTACTAACATGCGGGTACACAAGAGCCGGCTTCTGGGCGAGATAGGGAAGGGATTCAATATACTGCTTGTGGCAGCGGCAGTCGGCAGGCTGGGGCTATCGACTAAATCGGTAGCTATGGCCCAGGCTGCCCTGGATGAAGGGGTCAAGTACGCCAAGCAGAGGACCCGGAGAGGCGTGCCCATCGGTTCTATGCAGGCCATCCAATGGTTACTCGCTGAGGCTGCAGTCAGGGTGGAAGGGGCACGGTGGATGACATACAGGACCGCATCTCTCAAAGACCAAGGTTCTGATATTCTCAAGGAATCTTCCATGGTCAAGTTGTTCGCCACACGAATGGCCAAAGAAGCGGTGGATATGAGCATGCAGATTCACGGCTCATACGGATTTATCAAGGATTTTAAGATCGAACGAATTTATCGGGCTGTCAAGGAAAATGAACTGATCGAGGGCTCAAGCGAGGTTCAGCGGTCCATCATCGCCGGACATCTGATGAATTAGGCCATGAGTCGGGACCAAAAATATATTTCAAGGTAGGCTTGATGTGAAGATTATTGTCTGCATAAAGCAGGTTCCCAGCGCCGCCAATGTACCCATCGATACCCGTACAGGTGCTCTGGTGCGCGAAGGTTGCCCTTCCGATATAAACCGGGCCGATAAGCATGCATTGGAGGAAGCGCTGCTACTCAAGACCAAATACGGTGGAAGCGTGACGGCTATCACCATGGGTCCGCCTCAGGCAGAGGAGTCGCTCCGTGAATCGCTGGCCATGGGCGTGGATGAGGCGATATTGCTGAGCGATCCGGCCTTCGCCGGTGCGGATACGTCGGCCACCGCTTACGTGCTGGCAAGCGCCGTCAGAAAGTGGGGAGATTTCGACCTGATTCTCTGCGGAAAGCAAACCTCCGATGGCGATACCGCCCAGGTCGGGCCGCAACTGGCCGAAGAGCTTCAATTGCCCCAGATCACCTATGCGCGCAAGCTCCAAATCAAAGGAATGACCCTTAAGGCCGAGCGATCGCTATCGGACGGTTATGAAGTGGTTGAAGCGAAGTTGCCGGTTCTGGTGACTGTCACCAAGGAGATCAATACCCCTCGAAAACCGACCATCGGCGACATCTTGGACGCATGCAGGCAACGGGAGGTCACGATTTGGAATGCCGCTGATCTTAATTTGGACAAGAACAAAATCGGTCTTGAGGGCTCACTCACAAAAATGACCCGAGCATTCATACCCCAGCCACGTAAACGGTCGGGAAAGATATATGAAGGTTCGGGGCAAGATGCGGTTCAAAATCTTCTAAAAGACCTTGAAGTCAAGCATCTGATCTAACCAGGAGGAAAAGATGATCTGCAGTGAATATCACGGCGTATGGGTTTTTGCCGAGCAAACAGACGGTCGGTTGAGCACGGTATCCCTGGAGTTGCTGGGAAAAGGGCGCGACTTAGCCAATAGTTTGAACACACAACTCTCGGCGATCTTTCTGGGATCAAGGATCGAAACCATGGCCCATGAATTGATCCATTATGGGGCTGAGAAAGTATATGTTGCCGATGAACCCAACCTGGGTAGCTATACTACAGGTGCCTACACGTCTGTCATTGCCAAGCAGGTTCTGGAGTCCAAACCGGAGATAATGCTCTTCGGGGCCAGCGATATCGGCAGGGATCTGGCCCCCCGGGTAGCCAAACGATTGGGTACCGGTCTCACCGCAGACTGCACGGAGCTGGCTATCGAGAAGGAAAGTGGCTTACTACTGAGCACCAAGCCCGGCTACGGGTCAAGCATGATGTACACTTTTGTCTGTGCCCAATCCAGACCGCAAATGGCCACTGTCAGGCCAAGTGTGATGCAGGCGCTGGAAAAGGACACTAAACGCAAAGGGCAGATAATCCATATCCCTGTAAGGCTGGAAGCAACCGATATGCCGGTCAAGATCGTAAACAGAGTCAAGCAAGCTAGGAAAGGCGCGAAGCTGGAGGAAGCCCGGATCATCGTCGGTGCAGGGATGGGTGTGGGTTCGGCCGAGAAGTTTGCCGTGATCCATCAGCTCGCCGAAGCGTTGGGCGCTGAAGTCGGCGTCACCAAGGATCCGTTAGATGAGGGCTGGATCACCGGGGACTGCATGATCGGACAGACCGGCAAGACTGTTAAACCGGAGCTCTATATCGCCTGCGGTATTTCGGGAGCCATCCAGCACATCTCAGGCATATGGGATTCCGACACCATAGTAGCCATCAACACAGACCCCAGGGCAGATATCTTCGGCATTGCGGATTACGGAATAGTGGGCGATCTGCATGAGGTGCTTCCTATGCTGATCGAGGAGATAAATAAGCGACGGCGCGTATAACTCGAACTTATTGTAGACAACTACCGTCACGTTACACCCGGGTCCTTCTAGAAGCCACTGCCAATCGCTCCGATGTCCTGCTACATCCAATCGCGATAGAGCGTCCCTTCAAGACTTTCATTAGCAAAAACAAAAAAGGCCCCCTTAAGATTTCTCTTTAGAGAGCCTTTTTGGCCTCAAAACTTGGTAGCGGGGGTTGGATTCGAACCAACGACCTTCGGGTTATGAGCCCGACGAGCTTCCACTGCTCCACCCCGCGATGGATAAAGTTTTTGCTTATTACTGCGCAAAAGCCCTCGACCGATTAGTACGGCTTAGCTGAACGGATTACTCCGCTTACACACGCCGCCTATCAAGCAGCTAGTCTCGCTACGGTCTTACCTGGTTACCCAGTGGGAGATCTCATCTTGAGGTTGGCTTCGCACTTGAGATGCTTTCAGCGCTTATCCAAACCAGACTTAGCTACCCAGCTATGCCCCTGGCGGGACAACTGGCAAACCAGAGGTCTGTCCCTCCTGGTCCTCTCGTACTAAGGAGAGCTCCTCTCAAATCTCCTGCGCCCACGACGGATAGAGACCGACCTGTCTCACGACGGTCTGAACCCAGCTCGCGTACCACTTTAATGGGCGAACAGACCAACCCTTGGGGCCTTCTCCAGCCCCAGGATGTGACGAGCCGACATCGAGGTGCCAAACGGTGCCGTCGATGTGAACTCTTGGGCACCATCAGCCTGTTATCCCCGGGGTAGCTTTTATCCGTTAAGCCACGGCCTTTCCACGCAGCACCGTGGGATCACTTTGCCCTACTTTCGTACCTGTTCGACTTGTAGGTCTCGCAGTCAAGCTCCCTTATACCAATGCGCTCTGCAGGTGATTTCCATCCACCTTGAGGGAACCATTGGGCGCCTCCGTTACCTTTTAGGAGGCGACCGCCCCAGTCAAACTACCCACCTGGCACTGTCTCCTTGCTTGTTCAAAGGTTAGAATCGAAACTTAACAAGAGTGGTATTTCACCGTTGGCTCCGCCCCAACTGGCGCCAGGGCTTCTCAGCCTCCCACCTATCCTACACATGCTAAGACTCAATCCAATGCCAAGCTATAGTAAAGCTCCACGGGGTCTTTTTGTCCAGTCGCGGGTAGCCCGTATCTTCACGGGCCCTTCAATTTCGCCGAGTTCCTCGTTGAGACAGCGCCCAAGTCGTTACGCCATTCGTGCAGGTCAGAACTTACCTGACAAGGGACTTCGCTACCTTAGGACCGTTATAGTTACGGCCGTCGCTAACCGGGGCTTAAGTTCAGAGCTTCGGACCGAAATCCTAACCCCTCCCCTTAACCTTCCGGCGCTGGACAGGCGTCAGCCTCTATACATCAGCTTACGCTTTAGCAGAGACCTGTGTTTTTGTTAAACAGTCGCTTGGGCCTTCTCATTGTAACCCCCATGCGCTCCGTAAGTAAATTCCTTCACGCCCAGGGGCACCCCTTCTCCCGAAGTTACGGGGTTAGATTGCCGAGTTCCTTAACGAGGATTCTCTCGAACACCTTAGGGTTCTTACCCTAGCCTACCAGAGTCGGTTTGCGGTACGGGCGCTCGCCTTCAAACAACGAGGTTTTTCTAGACAGTGTAGGTTCAGCTGAATCGCCTTGGGTTGCCCCGCAACTTCCCCCTCTCCTCAGCTTAAGCAAGGGGGGATTTTCCTCCCCTCGCACCTACGATCGGAGACGCACCATGTCCAATGGGCACGCTCAACCTACCTTCCTGTACTCCCCGAGGTTTAACGAAAACGGGCGGTGCTGGAATATTAACCAGCTGTCCATCGCCTACGCCTTTCGGCCTCGGCTTAGGCCCGACTAACCCTACGCGGATCAACCTTGCGTAGGAAACCTTAGGCTTTCGGTGGGCGTGTTTCTTACACGCCTTACGCTACTCATGCCGACATTCTCACTTCCCTCCGCTCCACCCTGACTCACGTCACAGCTTCAACGCTGAAGGGAACGCTCCCCTACCGCTCGATAAATCGAGCTCATAGCTTCGGTGACAGGCTTTAGCCCCGTTGGATCTTCGGCGCGGCGCCACTCGACCAGTGAGCTATTACGCACTCTTTAAAGGGTGGCTGCTTCTAAGCCAACCTCCTGGCTGTTTGGGCAACCCCACATCCTTTCCCACTTAGCCTGTACTTAGGGACCTTAGCTGATGATCTGGGCTGTTTCCCTCTCGACGATGGAGCTTATCCCCCACCGTCTCACTCCCGAGCTAAAATGCTTCGCCATTCGCAGTTTGGTTGAGTTTGGTAAGCTTCTCGCCCCCTAGCTCATCCAGAGCTCTACCTGCGAAGCTCATACTCGAGGCTGCACCTCAATGCATTTCGGGGAGAACCAGCTAGCTCCGGGTTCGTTTGGCATTTCACCTCTAACCACAGCTCATCCCACAATTTTGCCACATTGACGGGTTCGAGCCTCCATTTCGATATTATCGAAACTTCACTCTGGCCATGGTTAGCTCACCCGGATTCGGGTCTAATCCATGCAACTAAATTCGCCCTATTCGGACTCGCTTTCGCTACGGCTCCGCAAGTCAACTTGCTTAACCTTGCTACATAGATTAACTCGCCGGCTCATTCTTCAATAGGCACGCCATCAGGCCGCCCGAAGGCAACCCTCTGACTGTTTGTAGGCACGCGGTTTCAGGTCTATTTCACTCCCCTCCCGGGGTTCTTTTCACCTTTCCCTCACGGTACTGGTTCACTATCGGTCGCCAAGAGTATTTAGCCTTGGAGAGTGGTCTCCCCAGATTCCCACAAGATTTCACGTGTCCCGTGGTACTCAGGTACCCCCCACGCCGCTGTTCGGTTTCGCATACGGGACTCTCACCCTCTACGGTCAGGCATTCCAGCCTATTCTACTACCTAATCACGGATCGATCACGGAGGCCCTACAACCCCGAACAGCCTTAGCCATCCGGTTTAGGCTCTTCCCATTTCGCTCGCCGCTACTTTGGGAATCTCTTTTGATTTCTTTTCCTCGGGGTACTAAGATGTTTCAGTTCCCCCGGTTCCCTCTACCTAGTCTATGTGTTCAACTAGGAGTATCCAGGTTTTGCCTGGATGAGTTGCCTCATTCGGGTATCCCCGGTTTAAGCTTACTTGGCAGCTAACCGAGGCTTATCGCAGCCTAGCCACGCCCTTCATCGGCTCTTGGCACCAAGGCATCCACCGCGCGCCCTTAGTAGCTTTTGCACAGTAACAAGCCAAAAACTCTATTCACTTTTTAAGGTGCGTTTAAGACAAAAAAAACGGCCCGATGTCCTCAGGGCCGCCAGATGGCCTACATCAGACTTTTTGCAATTACCAGGGTGACCTTTTTTCTCTTCTGATTTGACTATCCCCCTTCGAACCGGATAACAAATCTTCTTAAGCGGATAGATGTTATCATATCAACACTATGTTGTCAACCTCAATCTGAGGATTCTTCCAGGCTATTTGCTCTGCTATCGAGAGGGGTCCTCTCAAAGAATAAAACTTCTCCACCACAAGATGCCCCCTAGGGCTGCTCGAATTCTCGTATAGGAGCTGTCTCAAAGCACAACTCAACTGTAACTCGGAGTATACCATCGATCCTGGACAATAGACATTCATAAACAATCGAACAAACCAAGCCTTAGTAATTTCTAATTTCTCCCAAGCCTCTGCCGTTAAAATGATCGCGGATGTAGACGAAAGAGTGCTCATAAGATGGCTGCAACCAGCACTCCACAGAAGTGCTCCGTCTGTAGCCGTAAACTCGATCAGGTCTTTCCCCACGTATCCCCAGGCTCTTTGGTTGGCCTGTCTATCTCAATCCCCAGAGATTTTTTGAGGATAAACCCGCCTACCTTACAGACCGCCTTGTCGAGCCACCTTTCAATGAAGTTCGGCTTTTTGGTCAAAAGTGGGGAGGTGTAGACATAAGACGCTTCGCTGTCCGTTGACGAATCATAACGTCGCTCAGTTCCATTCGATTTGCCGAAGAATTGGAAGCGGAAATCACGGCCCCCGAAGAAAACGCGATTTCGGAAATTCGCATCGAATCTGAGCCCGGCCTGAGCGAACATCCGGTTTATCTCGTCAAAGATGTTTTCGTTAGAAAAGGCTTCCTTGAAGATGTCATCCTGAGTGTACCTGAAGTCATGGGAACCCCGTCTGGAGCCGATACCAGCGAACTGGCTGTTCCGATAGGCATCGTATTCGCTCTTTCTTGCCTCATGGCCCAAAATGCCGTATGCCTCATTAATTAGCTTGAATTTTTCCTCGGCCAAGCTTTCATTCCCGGGATTTTTATCCGGATGATATTCAAATGCCAATTTTCTGAAGGCGCTTTTGATCTCCGGCATACTTGCACTCGCCGGGACACCGAGAATATCATAATAATCTTTCATCGTGCACTTCGTTTTAAAGTAAACCTATCCATTCAATTAGGCATCAAACTGCTTTGATCATATCACAGGGGTTAAAGGCTGCCAACTGGATTGAGGCATGGTTTCAATCTAATTAAGACCAAAAAGGAGTCACGCGCCGGGGAAATATAACTGGCCGCATACGTAAATTACAGAGTTTTTCAACTTCTCTGGAGGCTCTTACAAAAAGACCTTAACCTCTGGATAGTGGAAGGAAGTTATAGTTTGAACAAACCGAAGGGTTTCCCCTTCGACCGACCTGGAAATCGAGAAGCAAGCCTCTCAAACTCCCTAGAAAGGAGGTGATCCAGCCACACCTTCCGGTACAGCTACCTTGTTACGACTTCGCCCCAGTCACTAGCCCCACCTTCGGCGACTGTCTCTCTTGCGAGTTGACGCATCGACTTCAGGTGTTGCCAGCTTCCATGGCGTGACGGGCGGTGTGTACAAGGCCCGAGAACGTATTCACCACTGTATGCTGACCAGCGGTTACTAGCAACTCCAACTTCATGGAGGCGAGTTTCAGCCTCCAATCCGAACTGAGGACGGTTTTTAGGGATCAGCTCCAGATCGCTCTTTAGCAACCCTCTGTACCGCCCATTGTAGCGTGTGTGTAGCCCAAAACGTAAGAGCCATGCTGACTTGACGTCATCCCCACCTTCCTCCCCGTTTTGCGGGGCAGTCTCCTGTGAGAGTGTAACACAGAACAAGGGTTGCGCTCGTTGCGGGACTTAACCCGACACCTCACGGCACGAGCTGACGACAGCCATGCAGCACCTGTGGCGGTTCCTGGTTTGACAGGTCGTTGCCCTTTCGGGTTTCTACTTCCGTCATGTCAAGTCTTGGTAAGGTTCTTCGTGTATCATCGAATTAAACCACACGCTCCGCTGCTTGTGCGGGCCCCCGTCAATTCCTTTGAATTTTAACCTTGCGGCCGTAATCCCCAGGCGGGATACTTAACGCGTTAGCTACGGCACGGAGAGGGTCGATACCCCCCATACCTAGTATCCATCGGTTGCGGCGTGGACTACCAGGGTATCTAATCCTGTTTGCTACCCACGCTTTCGCGCCTCAGCGTCAGAAACAGCCTAGGAGATCGCCTTCGCCACTGGTGTTCCTCCCGATATCTACGCATTTCACCGCTACACCGGGAATTCCATCTCCCTCTGCTGCCCTCAAGCCCGGCAGTTCCTCTTGACCCCTCCTAGTTAAGCCAAGAGATTTCACAAGAGGCATACCGGGCCGCCTACACGCCCTTTACGCCCAATAAATCCGGATAACGCTTGCCTCTCACGTGTCACCGCGGCTGCTGGCACGTAATTAGCCGAGGCTTATTCCTTGGGTACCGTCAGAGCTTCTTCCCCAAGAAAAGGGTTTTACGACCCGAAGGCCTTCATCACCCACGCGGCGTTGCTGCGTCAGGCTTTCGCCCATTGCGCAATACTCCCTGCTGCTGCCTCCCGTAGGAGTCTGGGCCGTATCTCAGTCCCAATGTGGCTGATCATCCTCTCAAACCAGCTACCCGTCGTAGGCTTGGTGGGCCGTTACCTCACCAACTACCTGATAGGCCGCAAGCCCCTCCTTAAGCGCCCGAAGGCTTTGGTGTTTGGGCATTACCCCTACACATTATGCGGTATTAGTCCACCTTTCGGTAGATTATTCCCCACTTGAGGGCAGGTTGCTTACGTGTTACTCACCCGTCCGCCACTAGAAATAAAACCGAAGTAATATTCCCCGTTCGACTTGCATGCATTAGGCACGCCGCCAGCGTTCATCCTGAGCCAGGATCAAGCTCGCCATACAATTTGTCTTCCTTCCACTATCCAGTTGTTAAGGTTCTTTTCCGATGCGGTATTAACGATAACACGCCAATCAAGAACTGTCAATAGAAACCATAGCCCTGTTTGCTATTCTCTTCAGGCAGGTTAGGCAGTCTGCCAATGATTTGAAAATCCCTAACAGAAGCCAATCCCATAGGCATTCTGGTGAAGTATGCCAAGACTCTCCGACATGCTACACTCTTCTCTTTGATAGACATCATGGCTATACTACTATTAAACAGCAATAGAACAGCAGCCACCATAGGAGCACAACCTTGGACAAGATCAGCATTACAATCGAAAACCTGACTGTTTTGGCAGAGTTGACTGAATCCCCCACCGCTCAGCGCATATGGGAAGCCTTACCGCTGGAAGGGAAGGCCAACGTTTGGGGAGAAGAAATCTATTTTATCATCCCTATCAAAACCGAACTGGAAAGAGAAGCCCGCGCCGAGGTGGAGGTCGGTGATCTGGGGTATTGGCCTTCAGGTCCCGCCTTTTGTATTTTCTTTGGCGCTACACCCATCAGTACAAGCCATAAGCCTCGCGCTTATAGCCCTGTGAATGTCTTCGGACGCATTCTTGGCGATCTAACCCCACTCAAGACTGTCACCGAAAACGCCAGGATAAGTGTGAAAAGAAAGGGGGAATCATGATGCAGAAAATCGATATTCACTATTGCAGGGAATGAAACTATAAACCAAACGCCGCCCGTTTGGCGGACGAACTGCGCCAAGCCCTCGGCAAGGAGGCAAATCTGATTCCGGGGGAAGGCGGAATATTCGATGTTGTTGTCGATGGGAAGTTGATCTACTCCAAGCATGAAACCGGCCGCTTTCCCAACCCAGGAGAGATCGCCAGCAAACTCAAAGGGTAAAACGACGCAGCGAGTCTTTTCTAATCCAAAAATGAGCCCGAAAGGGTCATAATAATCGTTTCTTTGTGAACAGTGTGGACAAGTGGATAACCCCATGAGCCGCAGCTTGTGACAACCCGTTGTCATGCCCGGATATTCTCTCAAAGAGATCGGACCGTGCTTTCACCATCCTTTTGGCGAATTCATTATCGCTCATTCGACCCGCAATAGCATCAAGCTTGGCGAAGGTTACTCCCGGAGCCAGATAATCTTGTGCT
>JAQTRE010000012.1 GCA_028711995.1 Dehalococcoidia bacterium
TTGGAATAAGCCTTGTCTCCATAAACAGACTTTTCTTCTCCATGAAGCAGATCATCCATTACCTGTGAATCATGCACCCCGGCATTGGTGACAACGATGCTGTGCACCAAACCCCGTTTACTTTCCGCCCCCACGTGGGCCTTCATCCCAAAGTACCACTGATTCCCTTTCTTGGTTGATTTCATCTCGGGGTCTCGTTTCCGGGCTTCATTCTTGGTCGAAGCAGGCGCGTTGATGATAGTGGCATCCACAATGGTTCCTTCACGTAACATCAACCCCTTCTCAAAAAGGTATCCCTTTGTCTTCTCAAATATCTTTTCCGTGAACCGATTCTCTTCCAGGTAATGCCGAAAGTTCAGAATGGTGGTTTCATCCGGTATCACATCGGCTTCCAGATCGATTCGGGCAAAGCGCCTCATCGATTCACTATCATAAAGCGAGTCTTCCATTGACGGATCGGATAATCCGTACCACTGCTGCATGAAGTAAATCCGCAGCATCCGTTCCAGCGGCATCGGCTGGCGACCATTACCTTTCTTCGGATAATGCTTCCTGATAATCTTCAATAACTCATCCCAGGGAATCACCCGATCCATCTCTTCCAGGAACTTCTCCCGACGAGTCTTCTTTTTCTTGTTCTCATAGGTCAGGCTGGCAAAAGTGGGGCCAATATTCATCGGCAGACTCCTTCGAATTGATCTACCTCTATTATCGCATGATTCAGGACTTATTCAGAGATTGCTTAGAGAAACGGGGTGGGTGGTGGGGACACGGTTCAGAAGAGATGAACCATGACACTTCGAGAGTGGTGCGGAGTGTGGCTCGAAATTGACAAGGCCCTGCTGAGGGGGAATGGTCGAGCGGCTGAGTTCGTCCCGGATAGTGACGACTATTGGACTAGAGACTCCACACGGAAGTGCATCAGAGTGGGGTTGGATAACAGAGACATTACCGCAATCTCCTGCGGCCCCAACTTTCCCTACGGGGGGAGGGGTAACACGGCTCGGAGCATCGCTAGAATGAGGACATCCACTGCATCGCCTGTTTTATCATCAAGGGCTAGGTTTAGGCCGTTCTCAATACTGATGAGGCACCGAAAACATGGCCTAATAAAGCCACAGGCTTAACCCCGTATAGCTGAAGGAAAACGGTGAAACTCTGTTCTTCAGATTATATGGACAGTCATCGACCCGTCACTCGCCCCGGGGAGGGTTATGTTCAGCCAACACATTCCCTTGACCCGGTTTCCTGGCTCCACTATATTTACGCCGCACACGGCGCTTGACAGTCCACATATCCTTAAAAAAGTCCCTTTTGAGCAGATGTTGATAGTCAGCCACCTCCAGAAGGTCCTTTGAAATGTTACTTTCGAAATAGGCTACCTCCACATGCTTGCCCATATTCTTCACTGTCTGGAGTGCATATGCGAAATCGGCATCTCCACTGACGAGGATCGCGGTATCATAAAGCCCCTGCCAACCATAGTGAAGAAGGTCGGTGGCCAGCATAATGTCCACACCCTTTTCCACCGGAATGCCTTGCTGCAACTTGGTTCTCCCCAGTCGAACCTCCAGATACGGCGTCTTGCGAAGAGTATCGAGGAATTCCTGCTGCTCACGATGTCCCTCGGGTCGCGAGGTTTGATCCTGCAAAATATTGTAGTAATAAATTCTGAAAAGCCGCCGCTCACCGCTGAGCTTCCGGGCAAATTCAGCAAAGTTGAGGTCATAGCGCTGGCAGTTATCCCGAAGGGCATGATAAAGATTACTTCCATCAATGAAAATAGCGACCCTGTCCTGCATTCCAACCTCCCCAAAAGTGATATGGGCTGAATTAGTCCTATAATAAACGGAACACTCCCTGGCTGTCAAAGAAAGGGGATATCTCCAAGCGCCTACTTCTGCCTGTCAGCCCTGCCGAGCAAGTCTTTGGCAGTACCTACGTGCCGTTCGTCCAGATCCACTTTCAGCGGGACCAATACGCGTGCCACCATCCCCCAATATCCGATGGACAGGGTCAGTTCAACAATCTGGCGTTCGCTAAGGTGGCTCCTTAGCCCATCAAATGTCCCTTCTGTTACCGTAACATCCACCGCTAACTCGTCTGTATATTGCAAGACCGCACGTTCCTCTTCGGTGAAACTGGCTGACTCCCTCCATGAATGGACATCATCGATTTGCTGCTGGCTCACGCCAGTAGCGAGTGCGATCGATAAATGCTGCGTCCACTCATACTCGCTTCCCGCCAGGTTGGCCACGCGCAGGATAGCCAACTCACGCAACTTCGATGAAAGTTCCGCCCGGCTCAAAAGGCGGTTTCCCAACTTCAGGAAACTGGAAAGCATCGGCGGACTGACAGCAACTGCTTTATACAAATTGAGCACCCTGGCTCCGTTGCCTTCGATCTTTCGGAATACCTCCTCGACCTCTTTCGAAGCCTGGTCTTTTTGCACCAGTGTTACACGAGCCATATCCTACACCTCTCCTTCAATGCCACCTCTGGCATCACGTTGAACCGCCTCTGTAAATAGCGCTTTCATTATAGCATCTAACATGCTGCTTACTCAGTGTGTTCCTCAGTTTCCTACCCTATCCCAAAAGACGCCCGACAACCCAAACAAGACCGTCCAACCTGGGAATATGGTATAATTGAGCGTGAAATTCGAAAAAAGGACACGCCTCGTGGCTGCAGAAAAATCGAAATGGTCATAAACAAAGTTATCGCCATCGTCGGCATGAATGGGTCAGGCAAATCCGAAGTGGCCGGTTTCTTCGAAGAGAAGGGGTGTACGCGCATCAGATTTGGCGAGATAACCGATAAAGAGATCGCCAAACGCGGTCTGAAACTCAACGAAGAAAACGAGCGCAAGATCCGCGAGGAACTGCGCAGAGAGTACGGCATGGCTGCTTATGCCAAACTCAACGCCCCGCTGATCGATGAAGCCCTCAAGAAATGCCCTGTCGTGGTGGACGGCCTCTATTCGTGGGAAGAATACAAGATGCTCAAGGATATCTACGGAGACTACCTCATTATCGTGGCTGTGTATTCATCCCCGAGAACCCGACAGAAGCGCCTTCCTCAAAGACAGGTCAGGCCACTCACACCAGTGGAATCGGCCAGACGGGATTACAATGAGATCGAAAACCTGGGAAAGGGCGGTCCGATTGCCATAGCGGATTTCACATTGATCAACGAATCTTCGATGGAAGCCCTCAAGAAGGATACAGAGGACGTCATCGGAAAGCTTTTATGACCTTGAAAGCAGAACGTCCCGCCCCGGATGAGTATTTTCTGAAGATCGCCTCGGTGGTAGCGGAGCGATCCACCTGCCTGAGGCACCATGTGGGAGCAGTGGCCGTCAGGGATAAGCATATTCTGGCCACTGGCTATAATGGTGCTGCTGCCGGCCTCAAGGATTGCCTCGAATTGGGATGTTTACGGAACGCACAGGATATTCCTTCGGGAACACGCCACGAGATATGCCGGGCAATTCACGCCGAGCAGAACTGCATCATCCAGGCCTCGCTTCATGGGGTAAGCCTGGAAGGGGCTACGATTTACTGCACTCACACGCCCTGCATCCTTTGCGCCAAGATGCTGGTCAACGCCCGGATCAATCGATTCGTCAGTTTCGGCACATATGCCGATGACTCCTTTCGCAACCTCTTTGCCGAAGCGTCCATCACCACCGATATCCTCGCCAGGCCTTCGAGCCGTATCTCGCTACTGGAATAATCAGGACTGGGGAACACCGAGCGCAGAGTGAGGAATCAGCCAGACAGTTTTCACTTCTCCGAATACAGGTGCGTCACAACATCCGGGGACGGTGCTATCCTGTGCCTTTGGACGGTATCGACGTGCTGGCACGACTCGGCAAGAGAAAGATAAGCGGAATACTGGCAAAACAAACTACAGCCAACCCCGTGAAGACGACGCTGAAGCCGTGCGTCAAATCATTACTCCGATTCAGAATCAGCGATGCAACCACGATCCCAACCGAGGCACCGGCATTCAAAAACATGCTCCTTATCCCGGTAACCGTCGCAGCCTGCTGGGGTGCCAGATCAACACAGATATTGTTGATCGCTGTGACAATGGCTCCCATTCCCAATCCAGAGAGCGCCATGAAAATGAGCAGGAAGTCGGTGCCACCCAGATGAAACCCAAGGATATCCATGCTACGCGGTTCAATAGCCAGAAAGACAATGCTGAGCCCCATTACAACTGTGCCCAGCAGCATGGGCCAACGATACCCTAGCCTTAGCACATACATGCTGGTTACCGTGGAGATAAGCAGCATACCCAACGAGCGTGGTGTCATGATTACACCGCTCTTGAGCGTTGTCTCATGATATACAGCAACCGCGTATGTGGGAGCAAAGGCGGAAACTGCATAGGTGGAGGCACCGAACACGAAATTATAAACATTAGAGGCGGCAAAGGATCGGCCTCTGAGAAATTCGATATTGACAATGGGATTCGAGACACGGCTCTCTCTCCTCACAAAGATCGCAATGATCGCCACGCCCACAATAAACAGTACGCTCACCCATATCCAGGGGGTGTCGTTTTGCCGGATCAGGCTCAAGCCGACCATTATCGCACTCAGGAAGGCCGTCAACATGCCGGCACCCGCCAGGTCCAGATGACTTTCCTTCCTTTTGCCGGGCTTCAAAAGCAGCGCTGCAATTACGCAGGCAGCGGCCAGCACCGGCAGATTGACCCAGAATACCGATCTCCAGCCCCAGGCGGGTGTGATCCATCCGCCGATGTTTGGCCCGGCGAGCGTCCCAAACGGGACGATGCTGATCAGGAGCCCAATTGCACGCTGACGAGAGTCAGCAAATTCTCCGGCTACGATGGCGACACCGCAAGAAGTCAGGGCTCCGGCTCCAAGACCCTGGATCAAGCGGAAAATGATAAGGCTTTCCACATTGGGCGCCAACAGGCAGAGTAGCGTGCCGAGGGTGAAAATGAGCAAGGAGGACATGAACACGGGCTTTTGGCCGAACGCGTCGCTCAGTCTGCCTCCCAGCGCCACACTGATGGTAAGCGTCAGCATATAACCGCTCACCACCCAGCCGATTAGGATAAGGGAGGAATGAAAGTCGGACCGCATTGTCGGCAGCGCCACCGACACGGCACTGGCACCGAAAGTGGTGAGGAACATAACCATCCCTACAGTGCCGAAAATAATATATCTTCGCATATTGCAGGCCAATCCCCTTTATTGATTGGCGATGGGGGAATAGATGGGGTCCAATGCTCCGATTCCAGTCAACAATCGACTATGCCGATCGAATCTTGCCAGAGTCTTCTCTAGACAACCTTCACATCCACTCCGTATGAATGGACGATTTCCACACAGGCTTTCACAGCGTCCTCTTTCATGGTCTCGACATCGCTCATACGATATTCCATGTCCAGCGCTTCGTACTTCTTCATGCCGAGTTTGTGATAGGGTAACAGGTTGACCTCCACACCTCCCAGTTCGAGAGCAAATTGGGCCGTATTACGCATGTTCTGCTCGGAATCATTGCACCCCGGAATCAGCGGAATCCTCAAGATCAGGGGCACTCCTTTGGCCACAATCTTCCTGGCGTTTTCCAGAATAAGCTCATTGCTCACACCGGTGAGCTTCTTGTGCGTCTCCGAATCGGTATGCTTCAGGTCAAAGAGCACCAGGTCCACATATGCCAGGATCGGTTCCAGCACTGTCCACTTCAAATAGCCGCACGTTTCGAGTGCCGTGTGATACCCCCGGTTGTGACATTCCCGTAAGAGATTCAACAAAAAGGTCGACTGAGCAGTGGCCTCACCTCCCGAAGCGGTGACTCCCCCTCCCGAGTTACGGTAGAAAGGAGCATCCTTCCTCACGATCTCAACCACCTCGCCAACAGTCATCACCTTGCCTGATACACGTCTGGCCTCGGGGATGCAGACGTCCACGCATTTGCCGCATGCCTGACACAAGCCTCTATCGATTTCCACCGAACCATCGGAGCTAACCAGAACAGCATGATTGGGACAAACAGCTACACATTTGTGGCACCGCTGGCACAAATGCGACATAAAAATGAGCTGGGGCGCCGGGTTTTGCGACTCGGGATTGCAGCACCATAAACAACTCAGAGGACACCCTTTAAAAAAGACGGTGGTCCGTATTCCGGGGCCGTCCTGGATGGAAAATCTCTGAATATCGAAAACGCGTCCTTTTATATCTAGCGCCCCTGCTTCACTGTCTTTTGTCTTTACACTCTTCGGTGTCATGGCCACACTGCCTCCTTACCATATCCAACTGCCTGCCGAGTCAAGTCTATCCAGCCAATTGCTCCGCGTCAATCCCAAAGAACTCAGATTAGCCATGCTTCTGCCCCGCAGGCTTGAGAAAAGCAGGGGCGATTCATGAATCGCCCCTGCTTGAGATGCCTTCTGGTAATACAGTTCCTATTTAATCCTTGCCTCAAGCGGGCTTGAAGCGCTTTTGAACGTCCTCAGCCACCATTCGGCCGCTCTTGATTGCCGCTAGAGAACACCACCAGCCCTCAGGGGCGGACCGATCACCCACAGCGTATAACCCGTGGATTGGCGTCTTGATGGACACATTGCCTCGTCCGGGGATGTTTCCGGTAACGCCCCAGTCTCTCTGGGCGACCCTGACCTTTATCAGCGTGGCGTATTTTTCCACCTCAGGCATGTTGTGCCGCAGATCCTCCAGGGACAGTGCTATCTCCCTGCGGATATCATAAGGGGGATAGACAGACTTTGGCACGCAGGCAGCTTCAAGAAGATGTTTGCCTTTGGGAGACATCTCCGGGCAGAGCGGGGTGAAATCGAGGATCATAAAGGCTCTCTTAAATTCGGTAAAGCAATAGCAGGACGATCCCTCCAGCGAGGGCAACAGCCTATCGGTCATGAATTCAAAACAGATCATCGGCGAGCCGATGATGTTGTTCACGTCTTTCATGTAGCCGGGACTGAAATACTCCTTCCCTGCCAATTCCACAGTTTTGCGCGGCGGGGCGTTGCTGATGACCGTCTGGGCTACGATCTCCACCTGCTCGCCATCTTTCTGAACCACTACTCCGGTGGCCTTGCCATTTTTGACCTTTATCTGCGTTGCCGGACACCTGGTCCACACATCTCCCCCCAATCTCTTGATGGCGGCCACCATGGCATTGGTGAAATCACCGCATCCCCCGGGGGGATAGGCCCAAGTCATGTGCGCGCCCTGGGTAATATGGCGGAAGAACTCACCGGCCGGTATCTCATAGCTGTTAACGCCAATGCCGCAGGTGAGAAAATGGAACAGCTTCAAAATAATGGGGTTATTGGTATACTGCCGGCCCCATTCATCCATAGACATGGAGTAGGAGGGTTCAGTCCAGGTGATAGCTTGCATCCATGCGTTGTATACCCTTTGAGCCTCCTCATCGCTGGTGGCAGCCTCGCCGATCAGGGTCTTCCACATCGTCTTGGGCGGAGCAATGATGTCTTTGCCTTTCATGCGGAACTTGAATACCGGATCAGGGATGCGAAGTTCCAGCTCGGCGCCGACCTCCTTACACAGTTCACCGTGGATCTCAGGGCCGATCATGGCGGCGCCAGTGTTGAGCTTGAAGCCATGATGGTCAAGCGTCTGGCATCGCCCACCGACAAACGGCAACTTCTCGACGATCTGAACGCTATAACCCTTCTTCAGCAAAAGGGCGGCGGAAGTGGTAGCTCCGATTCCGCTCCCGATGATGGCCACATCACATTTGATCTGTTTCATTACTTCACCTCCCGGATGGCATCCATCGGGCAGGTGCCCACACACTCAAGACACTCCGTACAAGTATCCCTGTTTATCTCGATCACTCCATACCCTTCCAGTGCATCGACGGGGCAAAATGCAGAGCAGATATTGCAACCGATACACTCCTCCTGATCAACTACGACCATTGTCTTTCCTCCTTCTATTCCTTAGGTAACTACCTATAATCGCTATCGCGTTGCTGCCGGCAAACCTTCCCAGATCACCGCAGTTTACCTTTCTCCCGCTCTTCAATCATCAGTTCCCACCGGCAACAGATAACGTCCTTTCTCTTTCTGGGGGGCAGCTTCACCCCCCACGCTTGGGGAAAGAAGGAGGATTTGGGGGACACCCCCGAACCCCCGATCTGGTCGAGGGTAGGCCCCCAGCATGAGGAATCCTGCACTACTGGATCAGAGATTCCTTGTTAGATTACCTCTTCTTCTTTCAACTTGATGATTTCATCCCAGTCCATTCCAAGAATTTCGTTCAGAATCATTTCGGTATGTTCCCCATACTCGGGTGCCGGCAACCGGATCGAGGGCACATCATCCCCGAAACGAAGGGGCGTAACCGTCATGCGGGTCTTTCCGAATCTTGGATCCTCGTATTCCCCGATATAGTCATTGGCCCACACTTGCGGGTCTTCCATCAAATCGAAGAAACTATTCACCGGAGCGACAACGATGTCTTCTTTGCCCATCATTTCCAGCCATTCCGCCCGGGGCCTAGTAGCAAATGCCTCGTCCAAAATTTCAATGCATTCGGCGGAATGCAGTTTCCTCACAAAGATGTCTTCAAATCGCGGATCCTTCTCAATATGCTGCAAGCCTAGAATCTCGCACATGGGATGCCAGTATCGATCTGCCTGAAGCATGCCCAGCGTAAGCCATTTGTCATCCTTGCATCTATATTCGTTCCAGAATGGATTGGGTGTATTTGTCCTAGCATGCCTCGGAACTTCTTTGTTAATCAAAGTTACGTGATCGACATTCATCCCCAGCAAATGAATCATACTGCCAAGCAGTGAAGCCTCAACTTCCTGACCCTTCCCCGTTCTCTCCCTCTTCAGGATGGCGAGAACTATACCCAAAGCAGTCATGGTAGCTCCCATGTGATCGGCAATGGCACCGTTCAAGTAGGCGGGTGGAGTGCCTGGCGCTCCCATAATACTCATGATCCCGGATCTGGCCATGACCAGTCGATCATATGAGGGCGCGTCTGGGCTTGGACCCTTTGAGCCCCAAGCCGTGCTTACCGCGTATATCAGGCGAGGATTGTGTCGAGACAGGGTGTCATAATCAATCCCCAATTTTTTGGTTGCTTTCTTGCGCACGTTGTGCACAATTACATCTGATTTTTCCACCAGCTTCCAAAGAACCTCCCGACCCTTCGCCTTTGTCAGGTCCAGACTCAGGTCCTTTTTGTTGAAGTTGGCGTGCTCCATCGGCGGAAGACGCTGTACCTCCCCCATTTCAAACCTAACCTGGGTCATCGCGCCCCTCATCGGCTCACCGGTACCCCGGGGCTCTATTTTTATCACCTCAGCCCCAAGGTCTCCCAGCATCCTCGGCGCTACACTCTGAAACCAGGACGTCAAATCCAGAACCCGATATCCTTCAAGCGGCAATGTCATTGTGGTCTCCCTCCTTAATCAGTATATATGTTTCAATTTTATGCTCGTGCCCCACTGGCGGGGCACGAGCATAAATAACCACTTCCTTGCCTTTCGCGGCTTTTTAAAACAGTATACTGAATTAAGGTTCAGTAAGTCCAGTACTTCGATGATCTATTCCGATAATCCAATCCCCCATACCCGCTTATGGGGAAATGGCTGCCGGGAATCGGGCATCAAACCCTCAGTTCGGTTCGGGAGATGATCTCTTCCTGAATCAATGGGTCAAGTTGTACAAAGAACGCGCTATATCCGGCCACCCTGACCACCAGATTCTTGAATTCTTCAGGATGCTGCTGAGCATCACGCAAGGTCTTGGCGTCTACGATGTTGAACTGAACGTGATAGCCGCCCAAGTCCATCAGAGTCTTGACCAACAGCATCAGTTTTCTCATCCCCTCTCGATCCGCCACCGCTGTGGGATGGAATTTCATATTGAGCAAATCCCCATCGTACTTCATCCGGTCTAACACCTTGGAAGCCGACTTGATGAGGGCAGTTGGCCCATGCTTATCGGTGCCGGGATAAGCGGAGGTGATGCCGTCGGCGAAAGGCTGCAGCGATTTTCTACCGTTGGCGGAGGCTGCGGTGTAGTACCCAAAGAGCCGGTGGAGTGACACGCTGACCGCTTCTGGCCGGCCATCGTCGGTGTTGGTATGAGTCTTAAGTACCATAGTGGCATCATAGAACAGGTCAAACCACTGCTTGACGATGCTATCCACATAATCATCGTCATTGCCATATTTGGGAGCATCCTGCAACATCTTGCGGACATCCTCATGTCCTATGAAATCGGCCTTCAAGGCGTCCATCACTTGTTTCAGGGTGAGTTTCTTGTCTTCATACACCAGCTTCTTTATCGCCGCCAGGGAATTGCCCAGATCGACGGTGCCCACCGGCAGGGTGAGGTCTCCAGAATATCTGGCGCCGCCTTCCATCAGGTTCTTTCCTCGCTCAATGCAGTCGTTAACAACCGCAGACTGGAAGGGACAAGGTAGATACTGCGAATTGAGGGTCAGGGAGGCGATATCGATCTCGCGCCCCAGTTTCACCAGATATTGCAGATGTTGCCACACAGCATCATGCAATTGCTCATAGGTCTCGAATTTCTCCGGATCCCCGGTTTTGAGACTATGCTGGACTCCGGTCAATATATTCACGCCATTATTAAGCGCCAGCTCCAGCATCTTGGGTAAGCACACCAGCGTCTCCCAGGTACCGTTGTTCTTGCCAGCGGGCAGGGCCTGGGTGCAGGCGACCATGGTAAAATCGCGAGCCTCTTCTATGGAACACCGGTAGCGTTCCAGATTGCGCTGGACAGCCAGATCAGAGTTAACAAAGGCCGGCTTGCCGATGCCAAGTCGGATGTTCTCGGCGCACTTGGTCAACAGCTCCTCGGGAAGCCTGTTATGCCAGATGCAGACCAGGCTGGGCTGGATCATCCGGACCTGGCCGTCTGCCTCCAGGATGAGGTAGTCCAATTCACAGGTGGCGTCGGTTCCATCCAGTTTGACCCCGCCGATGCTGATGTTTTGCCCCAGATGATTGGGGGCAGCCAGAGCGGCATTGGCGCCGGGCTGGTGCAGAGCAAGCTCCGACATCTTAATGAAGAGGAGTTCCAGCAGTTCGACGGCTTGCTCGTCGGTGATATCGCCGCGCTCCTTATCCTGAACGAAGAAGCGGTTCATGTACTGTCCGATTCTGCCGGGTGAAATGGCTACCTGGGCCGCTTCAGCCCAGATGCCGCAATGAGTAAACCAAAAGGCCTGAACTGCATCGCGAAAATTGCGGGCCGGTTTGGCCGGCACCCAACGGCATCTCTCGGCAATCTCAAGGAGTTCCTTCTTTCGGGCCTGATCGGTCTCGCTCTGAGCCATCTGCTCGGTCAAATCGGCATAGCGGTTAGCAAAGGCAATGACCGCCTCGCAACTCATAATAGCCGCCTTGAGAAACTCAAGCCTGTGAATCTCATCCACGTAGGCCGCCGGTACCTCGGCAATCTTTCGACGGGCATGGGCAATAATCCCCTCCAGTCCTTCGTTGATCACCTTGGCGTAGTCAACATTGAGATAGCCGATGGGGCCGAATGAGCTATCCAGCATGGAGCATTCTTTCATGATCTCGGGACGGGTGAGTCCCGGGTGCGTATCGGCGAAAACCTCGTTGACCATATCCACCATGCACCGGCCCTTGAAATACTCCCGAGCTTCGCGTATGTGCTTCCAATCCTCTTCCGACAAACCTTCATGCACGCTTCCGAACTGGCTGTTGTGCGCTTTCTTGGTCCACCAGTTGCTGGACCATTCCGGATAAGGGATGACGCCCCGGCGAAACTCACTGGGATTACCTACAATGGGATTTTCATCGATGTGGAGAGTCATTCCCTTGAGGTATTTCTCCAGAACCCGGGCGCGGATGAGCACAGGCGCTCTGCCCTCATTCTCTCGATAACCCTCCACGACAAATTTCAGGCGCTCCGTGGACATCTTGATAGGCGCTTCATGGAAGCTCTCCTTGAGTCTGCTGACGCGCTCGCTTAATATTGCCTTTTCTTCAAGTTGGAATGTCATATCTCCTCCTTTCCTCTGTATATTTCATTTGTCCGGTTCTATTTTGAGATTGTGTTCACCCAAACCTCTCACCCCCCTGCATCTCACATAACTAAAGGCTCTCATATCAGGACAGGATTCCGAACGCCTAAAAGTCGTTCCAAGTACATATCTCGGAGCAGTTTCATGTAACGCCGGATTTCTCGGAGTTCATCTTCCGAAAAGCGCTGCCCCATCTCGCCCATAATATCTTTCACCACGGGCCACGCCTCCTCCATCACCTTCTCGCCTTTGGCCGTCAGGCGATAAATGTAATGCTTACATCCCTCCGGCTTCTCCCTGAAGATGAGTCCCGCCTTTTCTGCCCGGCTCAACAAACCGGCCGCGCTATGTTTCTCTCTAGCAAGCCAACGTGCAAGCTCACCGAGCGTCACTCCTCCGGGTTGTCTGCTAATCATAATAAGAACCTCGAACTGCTCAATAGTGCATTGGTAGCGTGCCAGAGAAGCTGATACCGCCTTATACATCGATTCGCGCGCTTGCCGGACAAGCCACCATGTGTTTAGAATTGAGTCGTCGAATTCATAAGAATCCATTGTTCTAAAGGTTCCTCAAAAGGAATTCTGTGTTTATTACCAATATGTATCGTATGCGATACACACATGATACTACACCTTTTTTTCGGTGTCAAGGAGTCAATCACATCCAAAATTTAAGGGTTCTTCCTTGTTGAAGCGACGGTGCAAGCCCGGATCGGGAATCTACGGTCCGATGTGAATCTGGTCAACTGGTTGAGAAGCGCCAAGTCTGGTAATATTATGAAGGATAACAACACACGTAACGGGAAATAAGTGCATGAAATATATTGTTCTAATCATCGATGGCGCTGCGGGTTGGCCGCTTGAAGAGCGCGGCTCAAAGACATGCCTGGAGCTTGCCGGAAAACCCAATCTCGATGCCATGGCCAGAGAGGGACGCGTTGGTCTGGCGCGAACTGTTCCGGAGGGTATGGAACCCAGCAGCGCCTGTGCTTGCATGTCCATCATGGGATATGACCCCGGCATCTTTTACAGCGGCCGAGGGCCAATAGAAGCTCGAAGCATGGGCATTCAACTGGCAGAAGGTGAAGTGGCGTTTCGCTGTAACACCATCGCCGTGCGGGATGAAACAATGTGGAGCTATAGCGCCGGGCATATCACCGATGCCGAATCGCACGCGATTATCCGAACACTGAACGAAACTCTGGGAAGCCAGCGAGTGCGCTTTCATCCCGGCGTGGGCTACCGGCATATCTGCGTCATCAAAGAGGGAGAGGCCTGCCTTGAAGCGATTTGCACTCCTCCCCATGATATCCCCAACCAGCCGATTGCCGGATTTCTCCCGCACGGTCGCGGAAGCCAGTTGCTCCTCGATCTGATGGAACGGGCCAAACCCATTCTTGAAAACCACCCCGTGAACATCGCCCGCCGAGCCCAGGGCAAGATTCCCGCCAATATGATCTGGCTCTTCTGGGGCGGCAAAGCCATACCCGATTTTCCTTCATTCAAACAGCGCTTTGGGGTGAGCGCAACCCTGACGTCCGGTGTTGGCCTGCTCACCGGTCTTGCCCAGTTGGCCAACATCGACATACTGGAAATCCCCGGCGTCACCGATAACATCGATAATGACTATGCGGCACAGGGTGAGGGAGCGCTCCATGCACTCAAGAAACACGATCTGGTTTTCGTTCACGTTGAGGCGCCCGATGAATCCGGACACGAGGGACTGATTGACGAGAAGATCAAGTCCATTGAGCAAATCGATGAGTTGATCATTTCCCGACTCCGCTCATGGACCAAAGATGACCTTCGCGTGCTGGTCATGCCCGATCATCCCACGCCCATCAAATTAAAAACGCATGTTCCTGATCCGGTGCCTTTTGTTCTCTGGGGACCGGGATTTGAGAGCAACGGAGCAAAATCTTACTCGGAAAATATCGCCCGGAGTAACGGCCTGTTTATCGAAAAGGCACATGAACTGATGGGAATGTTGACTCGATAGATGGCGCACATGGCTAAGACCCCAAAAAACACACCGGCCAAAAAGAAGCGTTTTGGGGAACAGTTCCCCAAAAGCGAGCTTTGGTACTATGGCACAGGGGCGCTGGTCTATATCGTTCTGGGGCTTCTGCTCCAGAACATAGTACTGAACTTCGTTGTAGGACCGCTTTTCATCGTAGCCTGGATATGGTGTCTGCCACCCCTCATTGACAGATGGAAGGGACGCCGCTCATGAGCTGGGCAGCGCACGAACTGGAGAACTTCTATTTTCTCAAGAAACTTGGGCAAAAAGTATCCTATCTTGGCCTCCTGGCAGGGGCTCTCGCCCCAGACGTACTTACCAAACTCTACACTTACGGATTCAACCTCGGCGGAGTCGAGTTCGCAGCCGATAATCCGGCCCAGTGGCACCGGGGCTGGCCAGGCATGGGCTTCACCACATCGCTGATGGCCGGGCTTATCCTGGCCATCTTCGTCTATATCATCAGTAAAGGGAACAAAGCGTGGTTCATCGGCATCCTGGTTGGGTACTCGGCTCACGTTATTACGGACTCGACCGATACCGTAGGAGTCATGATGTTCTGGCCTTTCTACAACGAGAACATCAGCATCGGGGCTTGGGCTTACGGAGCCGTTGAAGGAAAGCACGGCGACGCTATCGCCTATTACAGCTGTCTGGGATTTGTCATGGATACGTTTTGGATAGCTGTTGTGGGATTATTCGCCTGGCAGACATTGAGCAAAGAATACTTCGAAACAGTTGTTGTTCCGGCCGATCCCGCCTGGGGATGGCTCCAGCGCAAGTTTCACATGCCCGATCGTGCGTTGCTTGCGTTCTATCGAGCCTTCTTCTTTTACGGAGTCTGCCGCACGGTTGCATGGACCATGTGGGCCCACTTGATCATGGGAGCCCCTTGGGACCTCAGCTGGGGCGGGCCGCACTGGGTAGCGCCCTTTGAACCCTGGTGAACTCAATTGATGGCTGAAACACGGTACTTTTGAGTAGCCGTCCGCCAATGCGTGAAATTTGCCCGTTTGATATACTTAGATAGAAATGAACAGCGGAAAACGACTCCTATTGATTTTGAGGAAAAACCCCCGGCCCCTATGGCTTGATATCCTCTTCGAAATTACCATACTCTTCGCGGTCTACATGATCTATGCCTTCTCCCGCGGAAGCCTAGATGAAAAGGCCTCTATTGCTTTCCAGCACGCCAGAGATATTATGGACCTTGAGAAACATATGGGGATATTCGTCGAGAAGGATATCCAATCATTCTTTCTTGAGTCCTCATTCCGCACCGATATTGCCAACTTGCTTTATACCGTATGCTACTATCCCGCGCTCGTCTTCTTTGCTATATGGGCATATTGGCGTCATCGCGCCAAATACAAATTCATCCGCACCGTCTTCATCGTTTCAGCAGCCCTGGCCTTCGTTGTTTTTGCGCTGTATCCGTTGGCCCCACCCCGATTTTTCGATGGAACTCATGGTGCGGAGAACCTGAATTTCGTGGACACCATTCACACCAATTGGTCCGTGAACGAAGATTCCACCAAGCGATTTTACAACTCGTTTGCCGCAATGCCCAGCCTGCATCAGGGCTGGACAATTATGATAGGCATCGGAATGATGTGGATGACCAAAAGGTGGTGGGGAAGATTGCTGGGTATCATACTGCCGGTGGCAATGTTCTTTGGGATAACTTCCACTGCCAACCACTTCGTACTGGATGCCGTTGGCGGAGCCATTGTTATCGGCTTGTCTTTTGGAATTTCCGCACTGATATGGAAATACAAGGATAAGTTCCATCTGCGAAGGAGCCAAGCGCCATCACAAGTGATCGCCGTTGACTCTCCGAAAGAGGAATAGGCTTCTCTGTTTCGAAGATCACTCAAACGCTTGAGCCTGATCGAAATCCGGCCGATAGCACTTCTCGCTTTCCAATTCCTGAACCCACCCTCGATAGAATCCCAGAGAGTAGAATTCCTCCAGCACCTCTTCGTACTCCGCCTGCGTCAGACACCGGCCCAGTTCAGGGTGCGTTGCCACTTCCGGCGTAGGATAGTACTGCGCCATCAACGAAACGTGGATCGATGGTGAGAGTTCTTCGGCAATGAATCGAAGGCACTTTTTGCTGTTCTCGATCTGTCCCGGCAGAATCAGGTGCCTTATAATCATCCCGGACTCGGCGTTCCCATCTTCATCGAGCATGATGTTCGATCCCTTCTGGCGAAACATCTCTCTGAGAGCAGCAGCGGCTGTCACGGGATAATCCGGGGTCTGAGAATACCGCCGGGCGAGGTCTTCATCCATGTACTTCAAATCGGGTAAATACACGTTGATCTGACCCTCCAGAAAAGCGATGGTTTCTCTTCGATCATAACTGTTGGTATTGAACACATAGGTCGGCCTTCTTCCCTGCGCCTCCAACACGTTCATAATCACCCTCATCTGCGGGATGAAATGAGAAGCGGAGACAAATCCAACCGATCTTACTCCGGTATTGAGAACGGCCTCGATGCGATCGATCACCTCCGTCAGCTCAAGCTGATGTGCCGGATTATGACAGTCGTTCCGGCTGATCTGGTAGTTCTGGCAAAAAATGCACTGCATATTGCAATGGGTAAAGAAGATATTGCAGACCCCCTTGGGACCGGAGATCACCGGCTCTTCTCCTCGATGAGCCACAATCGAACCGATGTTGAACCCCATACCGCTTTGGCAGAACCCCAGCCTATCGGTGTTTCGCCGGGCATGGCAGCTACGCGGACAACAGGTGCAGTCCCGAAGATCATCCAGCGGCGCAAATGCATCCTGGGGAATGGGCGAGTTCATCTTGCAGCTTCTCCGGGACAAAACTTCATTCTCAACTCCTCCCTCTCCTCGGAGTAACAGGTAGAGGGACCATCTGCGTCTTCAACGGACCAGTTTGACTTCCCAAACAATCTGGCATATACTGTTCCAAATATCGTCGGGCTTTTGTCATCAACCATCTGGTGGTATTATACAATTATACAGCTACACATCGCCTATAAGGATACCTGATCGTTCGCGCCGCCATAAGGGATGGCAGTCGCCCTTGGAAAACAAGCCCTAATACAAGACCGCCGGAGCAATCATGGCCAAGTACTTTCGCATTCTCGCGATCGACGGAGGAGGGGTAAGGGGGATTATCCCGGCACGGATCCTCATGTCGCTGGAAACAAAGTTGAAGAAAGAGACGGGCAATCCCGATATCGCCCTTGGGGATTGTTTCGATCTCATTGCCGGAACAAGCAGCGGCGGTATTCTGACGTGCATCTATCTCTACCCTCAGCCAGATAATCCCTTACGCCCCCTCTACAACGCGGAAGAAGCGCTTCAATTCTACTTCAAAAGCAGCAACAAAATCTTCCGCAGTTCGGTGTGGCGCCGGATCAATTCCCTGGGTGGCGTCCTGGATGACAAGTATCCGGCAGACGGGCTCGAAACCGCGCTCGAGAAAGTTTTCCATGATCAAAGACTCAGCCACCTCATCAAACCATGTCTGATCACCGCCTATGATATCGGGCGTCGCGAGGCCTATTTTTTCAGGCAGCACGATGCGCGCAGGACTCCTGCCCGCGACTTTCTGCTTCGGGATGTGGGACGAGCCACTTCAGCTGCCCCAACATTTTTCGAGTGCGTCGGCATCAAGTCAGCCACTCAAGTGCACTATCCGATGATCGATGGCGGGGTGTTCGCCAATAATCCGGCAATGTGCGCCTACGCTGAGGCCCTGGCCATGAAGGAGGCCAATACGCCAACTGCAAAAACAATGGTCATCCTTTCCCTCGGTACCGGAGACGTCAGGACTCCATACAGGTATCATAGAGCCAAAAACTGGGGATCGATGCAATGGATCCGGCCTCTGGTGGACATCATGATGTCAGGCGTCTCCGAAACGGTCGACTACCAGCTCAGGCAGATATTCGCAGCGGTTGACGCTTCCCCTCAGTACCTGAGAATCCAGACCCAGATCCGACCGGCACACGCGGACCCTGATAATGCAGAATCTGCCAACCTGCGCACCCTCAAAGAGACCGGCCGCATACTCGCGGAAAAAAACAGTACCAAGCTGGATGCTTTCGCCAGACTGCTGTTGACGGACTGAGCAGACCCGAATTTCCGGGCATGAATGCATCCCTGGAATTCGGAAGGAGAGACGAACGATGGCCTTGCAGGATCGATTCGCCGTTGATGCCAAGGGAAAGAAGATCGGGGTGATTGTTCCGCTCAAGGAATACCAGAAGCTGATGGAAGATATATATGACTTAGCGCTAATCGCCGAGCAGCGAAGCGAAAAGACGATTGGAATTGAAGAGATAAAACGGCGGTGGAAGAAAGATGGCCTCCAATAAGATCAGCTTCAGACAGTCTGCCGAAGAAGCCCTGCGCGCTTTGCCGGAATCGGAGAGAGGGCGAATCTTTACGCGAATCGAAGCTCTGAAGACCGAACCCGTTTCCGATCACGCGGTCAAACTGGCCGGAGCCCGGCAACTATACCGCCTGGGTGTAGGGAATTGGCGCGTGGTGTACGCATTCGATCAAGAAGCCCGACAGGTTCTTATCCATCACCTTCGGCGTCGAAGGGGCACTGCTCGCACACTCACTGCAGCCGGAAAACGAAAGGCCCCTTGAGATCGCCCTCTGATCAGTATTCCCGCCCCACCAAGGCTTCGGCCAGAGACCTCAATTCGCCCTTGGCAGAGGGAGAGATGGCGATATCATCCAGTTCAGTCAGCGCCTGCTGAAAATACGCACCTGCTACCCCGGCAGCATGTTGGCGAGCCTCTAAGCTATCGAGTACCTCCAGGACTACAGGAATATCGATCTGTCGAACTCTCTGCTGACCATATATCCGGAGCAAATTTTCCTTCTGCCCCAATGCCGCATTTTCGATCCCAAAGATGACGGGCAGCGTCTTCTTCTTTTTGAGGATATCGCTGGCGACAGGCTTGCCGGTCACTTTCTCCTGACCCCAGATGCCCAGCACGTCATCCTGAATCTGGAAAGCCATTCCCAGATTCTGTCCGAACGCCGCCATGCCTTCGATAATCTGCTCATCGTCCGTTCCCAGGAGGGCGCCCATCTTCAACGAACACGAAAAAAGGGCCGCCGTTTTGCCGCCGATCATTCTCAGATAATCATTGATCCCGATATCGAGGCGGTTTTCGTAGGAGATATCCAGATATTGGCCCTCGCACAGCTTCAGACAGGTTGCATCCATCAGGCGCGCCGCAAGGATCACCTTGCCTGAATCAATTCCCTTTTGCTCCAGATCGAGCAAAGCCAGACGAGCCAGAACGTGCATGGCATCGCCGGTATTAATCCCTTGAGCTTCACCCCACACAGACCAAACCGTCGGTATCCCTCGCCGCTCCCTGTCTCCATCCTCAATGTCATCATGAACGAGGGAAAAGTTATGGAGTATCTCGATGGCAGCAGCAGCCGGCAAGGCTTTGTGCCAATCCCCACCCACCGATTCACAAGAGAGCAAACATAGCGCCGGACGAAGCAGTTTGCCTCCTTTGGTAAGCCGAGACTGCCCAGCAGCATCCACCCATCCCATGTGATAACGCATCATATGGTAAAGAGGTAAGGAAGAATCCCCCACCATCAAGCGGAGTTCTTGATCCAGGTTGGGTTGGTATCGAGAAGAAATATCCTGAGGATTCATGGTTCTATTTCAGATAAGTGTTCACTTTTTCCAATCGCCGGGCATGTCTTCCGCCCAGGAATTCCGAGTTCAAATACGTGATAACGATCTCGCGGGCAAGCCCCTCCCCGATCACCCTTTGACCCATGCAAAGAACGTTGGCATCGTTATGCTCGCGGGCTACCCTGGCGCTGAATGTATCGTGGCAAAGCGCCGCTCTGATTCCGGAAACCTTGTTAGCTACGATACTCATACCGATTCCCGATCCGCAAATGAGGATACCCCGGTCGAATCGCCCCTGCGCCACAGCACTAGCCACGGCAAACCCGATATCAGGATAGTCCGTCGAAGCCGTGTCGTAGCATCCGAAATCCTCATGAGACTGATCCATTTCGGCCAGCACACCCTTCAACGCTTCCTTCATTTCAAAACCAGCGTGATCGCTGCCTATGGCAATCCGCATTGTTATCTGCCTCCTCTTCGGTCCGCAACAAGTTTGAATTTGCGAATAGTCTAACACACCGCATGATCGGTTAAAAGTGCCTTCTCGTGCTCAGCGAATACCATCCCAAACCATGGCAATGCTCTCTCTGGATATAGCGCCTTCCCGAATGATCACAGGCGCGCCGCCGGTGACATCCACAACCGTTGATTCTATCCCCCCGGGGCAAACACCTCCATCGAGAATGAAGTCGACAGCGTCCCCCAATTGCGCATAGACTTCGGCAGCGGTAATGGCGCTTGGCGAACCGGTAAGATTGGCGCTGGTTCCGATCAAGGGTCTCCCGAGCGCCCGGATCAACTCCAGCGCAAGAGGGTGATCCGGAATACGGATGGCTACAGTATTTCCACCCGCCGTCACCCATTGAGGAACAGTTGCAGACTTAAGGAAAACCAAAGTCAACTGGCCGGGGAAAAAGTGCTCAATCAAATTCCAGGCGACTTCGGGAATCGTAGCCGCGAGTTGAGACAGGTCAGCCTTGTCGGCGAGCAATACCGGAAACGGCTGACTGAGAGGACGCTGCTTGATGCGATAGATCCGCCTCACCGCTTCCTCGTTGAACGCGTCGGCCCCCAGACCGTAGACAGTATCGGTCGGATAGGCGATCACTCCACCCTTTCGAAGAATTGCCACAGCGCTTTCAAGTTGCTGTTTCATGATAGAATCTCATAAGAGACTTCGAGGCGGGAAGCGGCATATGGCCTCACCCTGACGCCAGTTGACTCCAGTATACCATAATGTTAAGCTAGACTCGATATTGAAGGGAGCCTCCGATGCCGATAAAAGAATCCCGCCCCAAAGCCGCCGATGAATCCGTAGTGGTCATCGATTTTGGATCGCAGTACAGCTGGTTGATCGCTCGCCGCGTTCGAGAGTGTGGCGTCTATTCCGAGGTGGTGGCACACAACACAACGTGGGAGCAGATACAATCGCTGAACCCCAAGGGGTTCATCCTCTCCGGCGGCCCGGCCAGCGTCTATGAAACCGATGCCCCACATGCCCCAGCCTATGTCTATACCAGCAACCTGCCGGTATTAGGGATTTGCTATGGCATGCAGACAATGGCCTATCAACTCGGCGGAAAAGTATCCCGGGCGGATAAGCAGGAATATGGGCTGGCCACACTCTATCAAAACCATGACGGCAGTCCTCTGTTTGACGGACTACCTGATGCAATTCCGGTTTGGATGAGCCATGGGGATCGGATCATAGAGATGCCTCCCGGATTCCATGCCATCGCTTATACCGAGAACTCCCCGATTGCTGCAATGGCCAACAGTCAAAAGATGATCGGTATTCAATTCCATCCGGAAGTTGCTCACACCCCTCAAGGGAAAGAGGTTCTGAACAACTTTCTCTTCAAGGTATGCGACTTCAAGGGAAAATGGACCCCGGAAAGCTTTATTGATCACCAGATACAGAGCATCCGACAGGAAGTAGGGGATGGCCGAGTGATTTGCGCCCTTTCCGGAGGCGTCGATTCCACCGTGGTTGCCACTCTTCTCCAGAAAGCTATCGGAAGTCAACTGACGGCTATCTACGTAAACAACGGACTCATGCGACGTGAGGAGATTGAGCGCACCGCCAAAGTTTTGCGCCAGAATCTCAAAATAAATGGCCACCTTGTGGATGCCACAGACCGGTTTCTGGAACGCCTCAAGGGGGTTACCGACCCGGAGCAAAAACGCCATATTATCGGCAATGAATTTATCAAGGTCTTCGAAGAGGAAGCCAACAAGATCGGCCAGGTCGATTTCCTGGCACAGGGGACGCTCTATCCCGATGTCATTGAGAGCACAGCGACAGTGAGCCGGAAATCAGCGACGATCAAGACGCATCACAATGTGGGTGGATTGCCCGAGGTGATGAAGCTCAAACTCATCGAGCCCTTGCGATATCTTTTCAAAGATGAAGTGAGACAGGTTGGCGCAGCGCTGGGAATCCCTGAGGAAATGGTCTGGCGGCAACCATTCCCCGGACCGGGACTGGCGATTCGAATCATCGGTGACGTAACCAAGGAACGTCTGGAAATGCTCCGCGCCGCCGATTGGATCGTGATGAACGAGATCAAGAAAGCGGGCCTTTACCGCAAGCTCTGGCAGAGTTTTGCCGTGCTGACCCCTCTTAAGAGCGTTGGGGTTATGGGCGACTACCGCACCTACAACTACGTGGTCGCAGTCCGAGCAGTCACCTCTGAAGACGCCATGACCGCCGATTGGGCTCGCCTCCCCTATGACCTGCTGGCACGTATCTCCAACCGCATTGTTAATGAGGTTGAAGGCGTCAATCGCGTGGTCTATGATATCTCCTCAAAGCCGCCAGCCACCATCGAGTGGGAATAGTCGGTAGCAACCCAAAAGACAAAGGGGGTAAATCCGAACATGGCTTCAAAATTCAGGTTGGCACTCGTAATCGCTATGATATCCATCCTCATCGTCGGCGTCGTAGGCTGCGGTGATGATGACGATGGCGGAACTTCCAACGGTGATAACGCTAACGGAATCCAAGGCGTCTCGCTGACCAAAGCAACTCTCCTCGAAAAAGTGTCCGCCATATCGAGTGCATTCGAGACGTACGAACTCCAAGCGGACATGAAGATGGACATGAACGGCTGGGATGGAGAGGCGGAGGAAGAAATCAGTATGAACATGTCGATGGACATGCTCGGAGCAATGGATATCCCAGGCGAGAAGATGAAAATGATCATGAACATGACCATGAAGTTGCCGGAGGAGGCTCAAGAGTTCAGCGTGCCGGAGGACATGCAGATGGAAATGTACCTCATCGGCAATACGATGTACATGAATATGGGTGAAATGCTCGGCGGGTGGATGAAGATGGATGTGCCGGATTCCGAATTGGGGGCAGTTTGGGAAGAGCAGAACTGGGTCAATCAACAAACTGACATGTTGCTCAAAGCATTCAACTTCGAAGTGGTGGGCGAGAAAACGGTAAACGGAGTGGCATGCTACGAAGTGACGATGGAGCCGGACATGATGCAACTGCTCGGCCTGCTGGGAGAGCAGTTGGGCGACTTCATGCCGGAGGATATGGACGCCTCAGAGATGAGCGAAGCAATGGAGATGTTTAAAGACTTCTCCGTCAGACAATGGTACGATAAGAAAACCTTCCTCCCGGTCAGGTCAGAGATCGAGATGAACCTAATGGATGAGGAAGAGAATATTGAAATGAACATTGCGATGGAGATGAACATCAAGTACACGAGTATTAATCAGCCAGTCTCCATCGATCTCCCTAATGCGGCAAAAAATGCCGTGAATATGGGCGAGTGGTCAGAAGCGATGTCATGAGGATAGCACACATGGATCACCTACAGTTTTGCCAAAGTAGCCGGAAATGACATCTTCCCAGCAAGAAGCGAAATCGTTAGATAACATCGCCGCCCTCTTCGAGCCGAACAGCGTGGCGATCATCGGATCGACAAAGGAAGGGTTCTTCGGCGGATATACGGCCATCCGCAATCTCCAGAAATTCGGCTTCAAGGGGAAAATTTATCCCGTCAACCCCGGCGGCGGTGAAGTCTTAGGGTTAAAAGCATATCCTACCGTTTCCTCAATCCCCGAACCCATAGATGCGGCGATGATCATGACCTCTAGCAAGGCATATCCTCAGATCATTGAGGATATCATCGCCAAGGGTGCGAAGGCGGCGACGATCGTTTCGGACGGATTTGCGGAAAGAGACGAAGAGGGGGCTCGACTGCAACGCCGGATTGTTGAAATTGCCAAGAAGGCCGGACTTCGTATCATCGGACCGAACACAGTCGGCGTTGCCAATACCTCCAACGGCTTCATGGCCAACCCTTATATCCTCCAGTTTGACAAAGTTTACCCGGGGTCGATTGCCCTATACACGCAATCGGGAATGCTCGGTTCTCAGGCTTTGGCCTTTGAAGACTCCCGGCTCCGCATAAGCAAGCTGATTGACGTGGGAAACAAGAGCGATGTGGATGAAAGCGATGCGCTGGAATATTTCGGCAACGATCCGCATACCGATGTCATCTCCATGCATGTGGAAAGCGTTCGGGACGGAAGAAGATTCATGCAAACCGCTCGATCAGTGGCTGCTCGAAAGCCGGTAATTGCACTGAAACCTGGAAGGGAGAAGGAGGCTGCCATAGCACTGGCCTCTCACACCGGATCGCTTGCAGGAGAGGATTCGACATTTGATGCGGCGTTCAAACAATCGGGAATCATACGGGTGAATACCCGCAGTGAGCTTCTTGAATATCCCAAGATATTCTCACATAAATGGCATTTACCGGCCGGAAAGCGAATGGGGTTGGTCTCCTACTCCGGCGGTGCTGCGGTACTGGCAATCGATGCTGCAGTAAAAGCGGGGATGACCGTTGCCGAATGGACTCCGGAAACCAAGGCTGAGCTGGAACAAATAACTCCCGGGCTAGGACATACTCCCATTGACCTGGGCATGTCCATACCAAGATGGGCTGATCTGGAGCCAACCTATGCCAGGGTTCTTGAACTGGCTGTCTGGGACCGGAACACCGATTTCATATTAATGCTGCTCGCCCTTGGCGGGCCAGGAGTGGATAAGCTCACAGAAAGACTAATAGTGATGCGCAAGAAGACCAATAAGCCGATAGCTATCTGGTTGTTTGGTCCGAAGCTTCCGCGCCTTAACAACTATACCTCTATTCTTGATGAAGCCGGGCTTCCGGTATTCAGCAGCATTGAGAATGCAGTTGGTGCTTTATCGGCTCTCTGCCAATATGCAGAAATCAAGTCAAATCTCGCCAAGGAGCAGATTGAATGAGGATACTTGTTATAGGGAACGGAGCCAGAGAGCACACCCTGGTCTGGAAAATCTCCCGGAGCCCAAAGGTCAAAAAGGTCTTCGCAGCACCGGGGAATGCGGGCACAGCAACCATCGCTCAGAATCTGAAAATAGCGGCTACCGATATCGCGGGTCTCATCAAAGCCGCACAGGAAAACAAGATCGATCTGGTGATCGTCGGACCGGAAGCTCCGTTGACCAGAGGCATTGTCGATGCGCTCGGGGAGGTCGGCATTCCTGCCTTTGGCCCAACCAAAGCCGCCGCGCAGATCGAAGGCAGCAAGGTCTTCGCCAAAGAGTTGATGCAGAAATATAATGTTCCCTGCGCCAAAAGCGCCACCTTCGATTCATTCAAAGATGCATGCGATTATGTCAAGGGACAACCCCTTCCCTTGGTGGTCAAGGCCGATGGGCTGGCTGCCGGAAAAGGGGTGATCATCGCCACTTCTGAAGACCAAGCCCTGGAAGCCCTCTCCGACATCATGAAAAAACGGGCCTTCGGCGATGCCGGGAATCGCGTGCTCATCGAGGAATGTCTTGTCGGCAGAGAGACCAGCCTTCTGGTCTTCACCGATGGCAAAACCGTCCTCCCCATGATTTCAGCGTGCGATTACAAACGGGCACTCGATGGCGACCGGGGCCTCAACACCGGCGGCATGGGAAGTTACAGCCCCTCGGAATTCTTCTCCTCAGAACTTAGAGACCAAGTTATGTCAAGCATTGTCAGGCCTGTGGTGAACGCCATGGCCAAAGAAGGCCATCCCTACAAGGGCGTGCTGTATGCCGGTCTGATGATCACTTCAAAAGGGCCGAAGGTTCTGGAATTCAACGCCCGGTTCGGCGATCCCGAGACCCAGGTGATCCTGCCGCTCCTGAAAAGCGATCTGGTGGATATCATGCAGGCGGTGATCGGCGGGAAGTTGGATCGAACCACCATCGACTGGAGCGATGAATCATGCGTCGGCGTAGTCATGGCATCTGGAGGATACCCGGGAAATTATAAAACCGGTTTCCCCATCAGCGGGCTGGGAGATATAGATAAAGATGTCCGCGTGTTCCACGCCGGAACCAAACAGAATGAAACCGGACAGGTACTGACTGATGGCGGGCGCGTGCTTACGGTGGTAGCCACCGGAAACACCTATGCCGATGCCCGAGAAAAGGTCTACCGAAACTTACCCCGAATCCATTTTGAAGGTTGCCAGTACCGCAGCGATATTGGTATGATTAAAAGGCTTTCGTGAAGGAGTAGAAACATGCCACTGGTCGGCGTAGTGATGGGATCGAAATCGGATGCTGAGGTAATGAAGTCAGCGATTGACACGCTGGAAACACTCGGCATTGAGTATGAAGTGAGCGTAATCTCTGCTCATCGCACTCCCAGGAAAGCGCAGGAATATTCCCAGCAAGCTCGTGAGCGAGGGATCGAGGTCATTATCGCCGGAGCGGGAATGGCGGCTCACCTCCCTGGAGTGCTCGCCAGCTGGACCACCTTGCCGGTAATCGGAGTGCCTCTGGTTGCAGGGGAATTCAAGGGAATGGATGCCCTTCTTTCCATCGTCCAGATGCCTCCCGGAATACCGGTAGCGTGTGTGGCCGTGGGATCGCCGGGGGCCAAGAACGCCGCTTTCCTTGCCGCCCAGATTCTGGGACTCAAGCACGAGAAAATACGGGAAACCTACGAAAAATACCGCCAGGATTTGGCTAAGGGTTAGATAATGATTGATCGATACTCCCGCCCGGAAATGAAGCAGGTATGGGCAGACGAAAACAAATATGCCAAATGGCTCCAGATAGAGATCGCCGTATATCAGGCATGGGCCAAGGTAGGGGTTATCCCCAAGGCAGACCTCTCCAAAATCAAGAGGGCGCGGCTCGATATCTGCCGGATGAACGAGATTCTAAAAGTCACGCATCACGATGTCACTGCATTCCTCAAAGCGGTGTCTGAAAGTCTCGGACCGGAGTCACGGTTCATTCATCTCGGCCTCACCTCCTCGGATATCATGGATACCGCCCTGGGACTGCAACTGGTGGAGGCATCCGCCATCCTGGAAAAAGGACTGGCAGAGCTGACTGAGGTCATCCGGGAGAAGGCGCTCCAGTACAAAGACACCATTATGATGGGTCGGACCCACGGCGTTCATGCCGAGCCCACCACTTTTGGACTCAAGCTCGCCCTCTGGCATGAGGAACTCAAGCGACACGAGGCGAGGCTGGCAGAGGCCAGGCAAGGCATTGCCGTCGGTAAGATATCGGGAGCAGTGGGAAGCCATGCCACCATACCCCTTGAAGTAGAAGAGATCGCCTGCAAGAAGCTTGGGCTTGACGTGGCCAAAGTCTCCAGCCAGATCATCCAGCGAGACCGCCACGCCCAGTTTGTAACAACTCTGGCTTTGATCGCCTGCTCGCTGGAGAAATTCGCCACCGAGATTCGCGGCCTGCAGCGGACGGAAGTCCTGGAAGCGGAAGAGCCGTTCACTGATGGGCAAACCGGGTCATCGGCCATGCCCCACAAGCGCAATCCCGAGCTTTGCGAGCGTGTCTGCGGATTGGCCCGCCTGATTCGAGGCCACGCGCTGACTTCCATGGAAAACATCGCCCTCTGGCACGAACGGGATATCAGCCATTCCTCCAACGAACGCATCATCCTGCCCGATTCATGCCTGGCGCTGGATTATGTTCTGAGCATCTTCACTTACGTAATGAAGGGATTGCAGATCTATCCGGAAAATATGCGCCGCAATCTGGAGGTCACCCGAGGGCTGATCTTCTCGCAGCGGGTCATGACAACACTGATCGAACAAAAAGGGCTCAGCCGCCAGAAAGCATATGAGATCGTACAGAGAAGCGCCATGAAGGCCTGGAAAGGCGGGGGCAACTTCTTTGAACTGCTTCAAACTGACCCCGAAGTCACGCTCTCCAAGGCCGAATTGGAGGCGGTTTTCGACTACAGCTACTATCTCAAGAATGTCGATGCCATTTTCCAACGGCTGGAACTGGAATAAAATCCAGGAGGGCGACCTCAATCAGTCGCCCCACGGAGAGAAATATGAAACCTCTGATGACAACCGATCTACCCAATCCATTTTACCGCGGAAAGGTGCGGGATACTTACGAACTGAGCGCAAATGAATTCCTCTTTGTGGCCACCGACCGGGTTTCCGCTTTCGATGTGGTGATGCCCAATGGCATCCCCGAAAAGGGGCTAGTGCTGAACAAACTCTCAGCCTTCTGGTTTGAAAAGACAAAGCATCTAGTTCCCAATCACGTCGTCCGCGTTATCTCCGATCTCCGATTGCTTGATCCCTACAGGAAAGGGCTGGCTTTCCCGGATTACCTGAAGGATCGCTCCATGATCGTGCGCCGGGCCGAGCGGGTCGATATCGAGTGCATCGCCAGGGGTTACATCTCCGGTTCGGCATGGGAGGAATACAAGAAGAAAGGAACCGTTGGCGGCCAGCCCATACCCAAAGGGCTCAAAGAGAGCGATAAGCTCCCCCAACCCCTCTTTACCCCCACCACCAAGGCAGACGCCGGCCATGATGAAGCGATCACCATCGACCAGATGGCCAACCAGATCGGCCGCAAGTTAACTGAAGAAATCATGGGGAAAACCCTCGATATCTACCTTTTCGCCGAAGAGTATGCCCGGAGCAGAGGCATTATCATCGCCGATACCAAGATGGAGTTCGGCATGATCAATGGCAAGCTCAGCCTGATCGACGAGCTCCTGACGCCGGACTCCAGCCGATTCTGGGATATGGCTCAATACAAACCCGGCGGCCCGCAACCCAGCTTCGATAAGCAGCCGATTCGGGACTGGCTCGCCCAGTCCGGATGGAACAAAGAGCCGCCAGCGCCCCCCCTGCCGCCTGAGATTGTAAAGCAATCCGCCGAGCGGTATCGCGAGGCATATCGGCGTTTGACCGGCCTGAACCTGTAGAAAAGATGAGGTAAGTAATGTATCTAGCCAAAGTCTATATCACCTTGAAGCCATCCGTGAACGACCCCCAGGGTCTGACGATCAAGGGCGGACTTCATACGCTGGGGTTCAAGTCAGTGGAAAGCGTGCGCGCCGGAAAGTATATGGAACTCAAGGTCAACGAGAAAAGCCTGCCCAAGGCCGAAGAGCAAGTGAAGCAAATGTGCCAGAAGCTTCTGGCCAACCCCATCATCGAGGACTTCCGGTTTGAACTGGAAGAAATCCGAGGCTAGGCGATAATTCCCTTGGTACTGGGGACTTTCCCGGCCGTTCTCTTATCGATCTGAGTGGCCTCATCCAGCGCTCTGGCCAGCGCCTTGAACAACGCTTCGGCCTTATGGTGATCGTTCTCCCCCGCCAGCAGCTTCATATGCAGATTGAACCGTCCCGCCATCGCAACAGACTCAAAGAAGTGCCTAATCAAGTCTGTAGGAAGTTCGTTGATGTATTCCTTATCAAAAGAGGCTTCCACCACAGCGTAACCTCTCCCTGAAAAATCCACTGCCACCAGCGCCAGCGCCTCATCCATCGGCACGATGGCATGCGCCATCCGCACGATCCCTTTACGGTCGGAAAGCGCCTGGTCAAACGCCTGCCCGAGGACGATGCCCACATCCTCTACGGTGTGATGTTCATCCACATGGAGATCGCCCCTGGCTTGAATCTTCAGATCAAACCGGCCGTGCTTGGCCAGTTGCTCCAGCATATGATCGAACATTCCCACGCCGGTACTGATCTCAAAAACGCCGGACCCATCGATATCCAGCTCAAGCTCTATTTGAGTCTCTTTGGTCTTCCGGCTAATCACTGCCTTCCGCTCGCGCTTCACCATGTCCAATCTCCTTTCTGAACATCCGGGCATCTCTAAACAGATTGCCTCCATATTAATACAATTGATTCCCACAGATCAAGAGATTGTACGGTTGGGTAAAGAGATATGGAAAGCACAGCCCTGGGCCATTGTGGTCGATGACCGGATTCCAAGTCAACCACCACTATGACACCCAGTTGAATCAAAGAAGCCAGCCCACGCGCAAAAGGAGTTACCCTTTCCGGTCCGCTTGAGCAGCTTCTTTGGTGGATGATTCCCTAATTATCACACTGCACGCATCTTTAGCGCACAACGCGATGCCAGCCGTTGGGGGCAGCAGCCTTCTTGACTGGAGGTGGGGTTTTGTTAAGAGCCAGCCGTTCCAGGTGCTCTCGTATCTGATTGAGGATATGACTTTGCATGGTTACGGATGTACTGATCTCATCTCCGTCATCCCAGCGAATGCGCATGTCATCGCCTTCAATCTCAAGGACTTCGTATTTTCCTTTCCGGTTCTCGTACTGCTCGCCGATTTCAAATGCAACAAGATTTATCATTGTCACTCCTGTTTCAGATTAACCCTCGCTAAGAGTCTCGATTTGGACCATATGATTGATGCCACCTTGGCTGATAGGGCTTTTGCCTATCCGGAGATGAGTTCAAAGACCTGAGGAATTGTGACTTCCGGAACAGGGATAAGTATGGTACCGCCGGCACGGATAACATCAGTGAAGAGATGGACCTCCGCCGGTTTACAGTGTGTGAAGCTAATAGAATGTCCTCCTGACATCACCAAAGCATGAACTTGGGTCATTCAATAATCAAGAGCCTGACCCTTGAGGAAACCTTTTCCAGGGGAGATTTTAAGGGATTACTGAATAACTGGTAAGCTTGATATGCCACTACCTCAAGTATACGGGACAATGGGGATAAGCGCAAGGAAGGGTCCGCAGCAAGACCGTCAACTGAAGATGGCCCACGAACTATGCAAAGAATGGGATCGAGATTGTCTCCATTTTAACTACCCTTAAGAATATCAAGCACTTTGCTCTGCACTGCGGGGTTGGTGACTAAACCTGTATGTTCCAGCAGGTTGTCATCTCCATCGGTGAAAAGAATGAATTGTGCGCCGGGGGCATTGAGACTCCGGCCATCGACCCCGATCCTTTCGGCGCTGAGACGAGGAACAGTTCCATCTCCAGGTCCATATTTCACAAAGCGCCATCCCGGAATGGGGGGTGAGGTGATAGAATAGCTTTCCTGCAATGTCAGCGGCGTATCCCCTGAGTTCTGCACTCCGATGATATGGTAGTACTTTACCCCGGTAGTATCATTACTCCAATCGTCCTGGGTGTTTCCTCCGTTGCTATAGGCGTGGAAATCTCGATTGCTTTGCGCCGGAGTCTTTCCGTTATAGCTCGGCAGGCTGAACCGTTCTTCCACGATTCCGCCCGGTCCCATTAGCGAAGAGAAATCCACATCTTCTCCCTGATAGTCCATTCGGCCTCCCGCCTTGCCATAATCCAACACATTAAAAGGATGGCCGCCCAAAGTGAAATATCCTTCGGTTGACATCAATTCATGTACGCCGGGATAGTATGCCTGCATCTCCTTTAGTTCATCCCCAAAAAGTCCCCAGGCAACGTTATCCGTGAAACTGACCCCGGTGGTGCCGTAGAGCATCTGATACAGCGGCTTGGGCGATCCGAGGAAGGGGCTGGCAATACTGATCAGCCGATTGACCTTGCCGGGATTATCGATGATGAAGCGACGCGCAATAAGCCCCCCCATACTGTGCGCCAGGATGTCGATCTTCTTCTGCGGGTATATTTGGGCAATGCCCGCCGTGTAATCAGCCAAAGCCTCGGCATTGTCCTCAATGCTTAACCGCCAGTCGTAAGCAAAGACAAACAGGGTGGGATTGTTATCCTTTTGAACACGGTCGAACCCGAAAGCAGTACGCCTGCTGGGATCGTTGTTCACCTGGTATTCCTTGTAACCGCCCTTGCTCACCAGATAGTCCAGAAGAGGACCATAGTAGAGGTCTGTCCCATCGGTGCGGATGACATCGGTAGCGGTGACGATTTCATGAGGACCGGTATTTGGATTCAGGCTGAGGCGGACAAAGTCCTGACGGATGGCTTCCCGATTGGAGAAACCGCGAGAAGCGCCAGGCCCCTCTGGCGGCCAGAGCACATGCCCATCCTGCCCCACCAGTTGACTGCCAATTATCCCGGGGACAAAGATCAGCGGGGCCGGGAGAGAGGCATCTTCAACGCCTCGCTGATAAAGATAAGTGATCCATGCCCGATAGGGTCCAACATCCACATAAATCTCGATGGGACATTCGGTAGCATCGATCGGAGTACGGTAGGTATATTTGGTCTCCTGGCCTTTCAGATCGGGATCTGCGGTCGTCCCTACCTGAGTAGGCAGTCCTACCGCTTCCCCGTCCCCCTTCAACGAGAATGCCGAAAGGGCCCACACCGGGGTCACCTGCCTGCGGACATCGATCTTCCCCCATGCCCTGGCAGTGAAAGTGATCTCTTCCCCTTCAACGAAAGATTGGGGAGGCGCACTCCACATGATGAATGTTGTCACCCCATGGACAAGCGATCCCGATACGTCCAGATTGCTGGTATAGTTGGCGCTACCGTCCGTTATCTGATAGGTTTCGGCCGGGCCCCGGGGTGGTGGGGCTACAGCATCCCAGCCGTCTTTTGTGTAGTAGAAGATTCTAGTTTCCACCAGGGCCTTAATGTGGTTTTGAGGTGTCGGAGATGTGGTGACTGCCGTTTTCCCGGGTGGTGGGGAGGCAGGCGTTGCTGCGGAAGAATTGGCTGGCGAGGTTGAGGATTCAGTAGCGTTTTTGCCAGTGTCTCCGCCGCCACATGCCAGGAGTTGGCTGAGAAAACATAGCAAGAGCACTAATACTGCCAGCAGGGATGCCCACCGTTTGATCATGGATGACCTCCCCTTTTTCCAGACGCCTGCCCTCTCATTTGCCGTTTCGGTGGGACAAACGTATTGCTTTATGGTGACAACACGCCTTGTCCTACCTTAAAAGAACAAGGTTATTCGAACAGCCAACGCCAGTTTTCTTCATGGGAACCAGCGGAGAAAATCACCGGCCGATCGATAGTAGCAATACTAACCTTCATTAGTCAACTAGACACGCGCCCACGCGTTGGATTCGCTTGCAAAGGCTCGCTTCAGGGCATCATCGATCTCGTTGGCGCCGCAGGGTTTGTTCAAGTAAGCAAAAGCCCCGAGATCAATCGCTGTACATTCCGTCCGCATTTCGCTGTCTATCACAGCCGTCAACATGATTACGATTGCATCGGGATACATGCTCTTGATGATGCGCAGGACTTCCAGTCCGTTCATCCGGGGCATCCGGATATCCAGCACATAGGCATCAAACTCCCGGCGTTTGGCGCATTCGATCGCCTCTTCGCCGCACGACGCCGTCACCACATCATAGCCTCGTTTTGTCAGACCCCGACTGGCAACCTCCCGAATTACAGCCTCATCGTCAACCAGCATGATCAATCTCTTAGATGGCACCGCAGGCACTTGCTGATAGGCTCTCTCTATGGTATCCTCCACATCTTTCAGAGAACAGGGTTTGTTCAAATAGGCAAAAGCACCCAGATCAATTGCCTTTGCCTTGAGATTGTTTTCCTCACCGTCCTGTGCCGTCAGTATAATCGCCATAGCGTCAGGACAGAGATGCCTTATTTCACCCAGCAGTTCCAGTCCGTCCATTCCGGGCATTCTGATATCCAAGAGATACACATCGAACTTTTCTTCTCGGGCCATAGCCATGGCCTCATCGCCGCATGATGCCAACAACACCTCATACCCTCGTTTTCTGAAGGTTCGAGCGATGACATCCTGCACCGCAGCCTCATCGTCTACAACCAGCATTGTCCTTTTTGACGAAACTGCAGACACATCAAATCTCCCACAAAATGATCCGCATATAGAACGCTGTGCTCAATACTTACCCTGCTCAGAAGCCGCACACTCATCGGTTTTGAAGCTGCAGATAAGCCCCTTTGCCATGGCAACAACGTCGGCCACTTTAAAGGGTTTCACCAGATAAGCATACTCCTCATGCCTGAAGGCTTTGTTCTGCGACTCGATATCAGACACGGCAGTCAGCATCACCACAGTAGTATCGGGATAGCGGGTATGCATGATCGCCAACACATCCAGCCCGGATATCTCCGACATGAGAATATCCAGAAACATCACGTCAAAATGGCGTCGGGATACCATCTCCAGGGCATCAAACCCATTTCCCACGGCGACAACGTCGAAGCCCTCCTTCGTTAACGACCGGCACATCAAATCTTGAATCGATTGCTCGTCATCGACCACAATGATTGACCCTTTGCCCGTGCTTCCGCTTGTCACTTGCGCCTCCCGACCCGTTCGAGTTCAGGCAGACCCCCTGAAGAATCGGCAACTATCGGAAGATCAACTGTAAAAGTCGCCCCCTTCCCGAGAACGCTTTCGGCACGTATTTCTCCGCCATGTTCCCTGATGATTCCATAGCAAACACTAAGACCCAATCCGGTCCCCTTGCCCACGTCCTTGGTGGTAAAGAACGGCTCGAATAGCCGGTCAACAATCTCGGAAGGTATGCCTGGCCCATCATCGGAAAAGGTGATTCGGATCAACCCATCGACTTTCTCGGTACCAATTGTCAGCACGCCCTTTTTGTGGGCTTCCCTCATGGCATCATAGGCATTGTTGATCAGATTCAAGAACACCTGTTGAAGCCGATTATTATCAGCCATGGTGCCGGGAAGGTCCGGATCGAAGAGGCAGATGACTTTGATGTTCCCCATAGCCAAGTCATGCGCGCGCAGCTTAATCTTGCTTTCAATGGCTTGATTAACGCAGAGGGGCATCTTTTTGGACTCGTACTTGCGGGCAAACGAGAGCAAATTACGAACGATCTCAATGACCCGTTGCGTCTGTTTTTGGATGATCAGGAAGTCTTCCCGGGAATCTTCATCCCTGGCCTCCTCCACCAGCAACTGAGACATGGCGTAGATAGCCGTCAGAGGATTATTGATTTCATGCGCCACTCCTGCCACCAGTTCGCCCACAGCAGCCAGTTTGGCGGCCTGGATCAATTGCGCCTGACTGGCTTCCAGTTGTTGCATGGCGGCTTCCAGTTGACTGTTGGCTTGGAAGACTTTGTTCTCTGCCTCCTTACGCACGGTGATATCAACATAATTACCCAGGAAGGCTCGCTCACTCCCATGTTGAATGGAAGCGACCGTCTCCAGCACTACCCGAATTTCGCCGTTCTTGCGGATACTGCGGTATTCGTAGGCCAAACTGGACTGGCCTTTCAGCATCTTGATAGCGTTCTCCCTGACCAGCTCTCTGTCATCAGGATGTACTAGGTTCAATGACTCCATTCCCAGAAGTTCATCACGGGTATAACCCGTCATCTCGCACAGCTGAGGATTCACCATTATGAATTTTCCATCCTGGACGATATGAATGCCGATCGGAGAACTGTTGGCCATAGTCGAATAGAGCTTTTCCGACTCCGCCAGTTTCTCTTCCGCCTTCTTGCGCTCCGTTATGTCTCTTAGCAAGGCAACAAACAGCGCTGGCTCGCCCCCATCATTTTTCACCACGCTCAGCGAAACCAATACCGTGATTCGATTTCCATCGTTTGTTCTAAGAGTCAGCTCTTGTATCTTTAACGGAGCCCCGATCGCAAGCTGTCTCATACTGGCAGCTATCTTCCCTAGTTCCGAAGGATCAGCATGCGAGATGAGAACCTGTTTGAAAGGCAGCCCAACGATATCCTCTCTCCTTGAACCCGCCATCAGAAGAAGCGCATCATTGGCGTCAACGACCTTGCCCTGCGGATCGATCACACAAATGCCTTCCGGCATAGCCTTAAGTAAACCTTCGCTGTAATCCCGGGCTTTGGTTATCTCTTCAGTTGTTGACTTCCGCGCCTCCCGGCTGATCGACGGTTTTTCTTCCCAGACAAAGCCCTCAGCTCGCTGAGCACAGTCCGATAGAGCTGCAACACCCTTGTCCTCTTCGATAGCCTTTTCCTCGATGACCTGATAACCAATTTCGGTTTTTTGCACCGATCTCACCGCCTTCGGGTCAGAGCATCATCCAGCCCGGGCCGGGTGATGGCAAATCTGCTATTCTTAGCGTACCGCACCGGTCTATTTTGCCCAACGTGGCTGGCACTGGCTTCGTTTGGATGCCGTCCTCCAAAAATATTCAGGGACAACTTGTAGACAAACGAAATACGCCGTCAGTCGAAGACCCGGGGATTGATACGGTAAGAAGAGGAAGGCCACTGAAAACCCGATGGCGATCTTTTCGGTTTTAGGGTGCCTGCGTTTGCGCCTCCTTACAATGGTGCAGTATCTGTTCTCCCCTGCTGCCATCAATGCCGTCAGCCGATATCCCACATTTCCCTGTGCGACAAGCAAGGGTCGGAAAGATATCATATCTCACAGCTCGGCCGGCTGTTCAAGTGGAGGTGGACAAGGGTATGGAAAAACTAAAGGTGCTCCCTTTTCCCTCCTCGCTCTCCACCCAAAGCCACCCCCCATGAAGGCCGACGAGCACCTTGCACAAAACAAGCCCCCAACCCGTTAAAGCGCTCCCTGTCCTTCTCCACCCGATGATAGGGCTCGAACAGGCGGCGCTGTTCGTCCTCCGTCATCCCGGAACCCGTATCCCGAACCGCCACAATGAGTTTATCCGGCTCCGCTCTCGCCTCCAGGGTGATGGTGCCCCCAGGAGGAGTGAATTTCAGGGCATTGCTGAAAAGATTGGTGATGATCTGCCGGATGCGATCTTCATCAGCGGTGACCGGGGGAAGCGATGGCGGGACCTCCAGGACAAGCGTTTTCCCCTGCTGCGCCATAATCGGGCTCATCTCTTGACTGATCTGAAGGAGGAGTTCCGACATGTTCAACTGGGCAGTGTGCAGCTTTAGCATGAACAACTCGCCTCGTGCCAGATCAAGAAGTTCATCAATCAGCTTATTAAGCCGCTGAGCGCCGCGCTGCATATTGCCCGCCAACCGCACCAACGACGCATCTTCAACCGGCGATTCGGAGAGTTCGCTAAGAAGAAGCTGGCTGGAAAACACCAGAGGCGTCAAGGATCCCTTTAGCTCATGGACCAACACCCTCAGGAAATCAGCCCTTTTCTGTCTTTCAGCCTCTAACTCTTGCTGGAGGCGCCTCTCCACATCACGGAGCTCCCGGTATGAAGGTTCCTTGGAAACGTCTCTGATGATATTTCTGACCGATATACTCATAAGGATGACCCTCCCCTACCCATAGTTGGCCGCCCACAAATGGACTATCAAAGTCGCTTCCGTTTCTGCGATTGAGGAGCCCTCCTCTTGGCCCAAGGCTTGCAAAAACAAGCCACCCATTTTAATCAATGATATTTGAGCGCCCGGAGAAAGAACATCAGTAGAGCTACGTAATTATTCCTTTGGAATGTACTTATTTTCCCGGGGGCCTTATGGCCTCCCCGGGAAAAACCAGTCAAGTTTGCATGTTAGACAGGGTCATATTCGATCATCTTCCTTTGTCTCAGCTTCCCACGCCTTGCGTATATCTTTCCGTCGGTCTCCACACAAGATTCGATCAAGCGTCCTTCTGGCGGCTCCTCTCTGTTTTTGAGAGGTCTTCTAACTTCAAACAACTCTATCCACCATAGATGTCTGTTCCTATTAGACCATATCAGGGCCTATCTGGCAGGCCTTAGCTCCCAGACGATTTGCTTGAACATATATTCCTTTTGTGCTACTCTAGCGCAAAAGGAATACTCCAAACTGAAGTGAGTGCTTATGGGGGTCAGTGAAAATAGAACCACACCGACAGAAAGCCAATCCTCAAGCTCAAAAAAGCAGCTACTTAAAACCACGCGGGCCTTGAAATCCCCAACCTCTTCCCCCGAGAAAAAGAGTGGCATTTTCCCAATTGTCGGTATAGGAGCTTCCGCAGGGGGGCTCGAAGCATTTGAAAAGTTCTTCAGCAGCATGCCGGCAGAAAGCGGGATGGCCTTTGTGCTGATTCCCCATCTGGATCCCTCTCATGTCAGCATCCTTCCCGATCTCCTGCAAAGATTCACCAGAATGAAGGTTCACCTGACAGTTGATGGAACGAAGGTCGAACCCAACAACGTCTATGTCACCCCTCCCAATAAATACCTGGCCATCCTCAATGGAATCCTCCAACTCATGCAGCCCGCCGTGTCGCGAGCTTCGAGGTTACCCATCAATTCCTTTTTCCGAACCCTGGCGCAGGACCAGAAACAGAACGCCGCTTGCATCATTCTCTCCGGAACCGGAACGGACGGAACCCTGGGACTGCGGGAGATCAGGAGCGAGGGGGGATTGGTAATAGTCCAGGACCCGGATTCGGCCAAGTATGACGGCATGCCAAGAAGCGCCATGGCCACTGGTATGGCGGACTACGTCCTGCCGCCGGAAGAGATACCGGGACAATTGGTGGAATACTTCCAACACGCAACGCGTGGAAAAGACAGTGCAATGATCTCCGTTAAAGGAGATCCATCCGATGCCTTGCAGAAAATACTCATTCTCCTTCGCACCCACACAGGGCATGACTTTTCCTTATACAAGCAGCATACAATTCTCCGGCGGATTGAAAGGCGGATGAATGTCCACCAGATAAATGATATTGCCAGCTATGTCCGCTATCTGGAGCAGAGCCCTGGGGAAGTGGGAGTCCTCTTCAGCGAAATCTTGATCGGCGTGACCAGTTTCTTCAGGGACTCGGGAGCTTTTGAAGTCCTCAAACAGAAGGTTTTACCGGAACTGGTTGAAAGCAAATCCGGGGATGATCCGATACGCATATGGGTCCCCGCCTGCTCCAGCGGTGAAGAAGCCTATTCGATAGCTATTACCCTGCAGGAGTGTATGGATGATCTTAAACGGGAATTCAGGGCTCAGATTTTCGGCACGGATATCAACGCCGGGGCCATCAATGCCGCCCGTGAGGGTCACTACTCTTCCAGTATTTCTGCGAATGTGAGCAAGGACCGACTCAGGCGGTTTTTCACCCAGGAGGATAACGGTTACCGCATCAAGAAAACCATTCGGGAGATGCTGGTTTTTGCGCCTCAAAACATCATCCACGACCCGCCGTTTACAAAACTGGATATGGTATGCTGCCGAAATCTGCTCATTTATATGGATACGGACCTGCAGCGGAAAATACTGCCGATTATCCACTACAGCTTGAGGCCCAAAGGGGTACTCTTTTTGGGTACTGCGGAAACCATCGGCAGCTTTACTGACTTGTTTGGTGTGGTTGACAAGCAATGGAAGATATTCAACCGTAAGGAATCCATTCTGGCAAATCATGCCTGGACACAATTCCCTGCGCACCCTCGCATATCCCCGGCAGCTCAAGGGGAAGCTACGTTAACGGCAAGGAGAACCAGAGAAATGAACATGCCCCGACAGCTTGAGAAGATTCTGCTAGAAGATTATGTCCCGCCATGCGTCGTGATCGATGAAAAGGGCGATATCTCCTATGTTCATGGCCGGACCGGTCAGTATCTGGAGCCTGCTCAAGGGAAAGCCAGTCTGAATATCCTGGCGATGGCCCGTTCCGGACTGAGAACAGCGCTGACAACCGCCATTCGTCAAGTTGCTTCCAAGAAGGAAAAAGTGACTTATGAGAGGTTGCAGGTGGAGGGTAATGGAGGCCAGCAATCCGTTCACCTGACCGTCAAGCCGATTACGGAGCCGGAAGCCCTTCGCGGGATGATGATGGTGGTGTTCGAAGAGGCAAAGCCTCCGGCAAACACCAGATCGCCAAAGAAAGGCAGTTCGGGACATCCGGTCAATGCTCAAGTGGCAGAGCTGGAGACGGAACTCAAGCAAACCAAGGAGTATTTCCGAACAACCATTGAGGAGGTCGAGATCTCCAACCAAGACCTTAAGTCAGCCAATGAGGAATTACAATCCACCAATGAAGAGCTGGAGACCTCCAAGGAAGAGTTGCAATCACTCAATGAGGAACTGATAACCGTAAATGCAGAACTTCAGGGTCGCAACGACGAACTTTCCCAAGCCAGCGATGACATGAAGAACCTGCTCGACAGCACCCATATCGCTACCCTCTTCTTGGATACCGAACTGGATATTAAGGGCTTCACCCCCGCAGCCGGCAATATTCTTCCCTTGATCCAGACGGATATTGGCCGGCCCATCAGTCACATCACCTCGAACCTGCAATACGAACACCTGGTTGAAAATGTCCAGCACGTCATCAAAACGCTGGCTTTCAAAGAAACGGAAGTGGCAACCAAAGATGGCCGCTGGTATTTTATGCGCATCACGCCGTACCGAACTGTCACCAATGTCATTGCCGGTGTGGTGATAACCTTCAATGACATCACTCAGCAGAAAAGAAACGCTCTGTTGGCCGAGGATGCCCGTGAATATGCCCAGAATATTGTCGATACCATCCGAGAGCCGTTGCTTGTGCTGGATACGGACCTGCGGGTGATATCGGCGGGCCGTTCTTTCTATCGGATCTTCCAGATGACCCCAAAAGAGACCGATGGGAAGTGCCTCTACGATCTGGGAGATCGGCAATGGGATGTGCCAGAACTCCGCCAGCAGATGGAGAAGCTTATCGCCAGCAACGCTGCCTTCGAGGATGTTCGGATAAGCCGCGATTTTCCCCATATCGGACAGCGCGTCATGCTGGTAAACGGCAGGCAAATTCGGCAGCACAATAACCCAGCCAGGCTGATTCTTCTGGCCATGGAAGACGTCACCAAACAAAAACAGGAGCCAACGGTCGGTTAGCCGACCCTCCTAGGAGGGGAATGGCCAAACAAGACAAAGACGAGAAAGAATATGCCAGCGCCCTGCGAAAACGGGCTGAAGACCTAGCAGATGTCGGCCCCGAATACCTCGCCGACATTAGCCGAGAGAAGGCCCACCAAATGATTCACGAACTGCGGGTTCACCAGATCGAACTCGAGATGCAAAACGAAGAGCTTCTCCGTACCCAGGGGGAACTGGAAGAATCCCGTAGCAAATATGTTGATCTATACGATTTTGCCCCCATCGGTTACATCACGCTGGGTCAGAATGGCTCGATCCTAGACGCCAACATTGCCGCCGCTGAACTGCTGGGAATTGAACGCCGCTTTCTCATACAAAGGGCATTCCACAGCCTTGTCTCCCCCGATTTCCGCGACACGTTCCATGTGCATCGCAGACAAGTTTTCCAGACCCTGATCCCGCAGGCCTGCGAACTCAAACTCCTCAAAAAGAGCGTCGAGCCGTTCCATGCTCACCTGCGAAGCATCGCCGTACAAGATGACACCGGAACTCCGGTCCAGATTCGAATGGCGATCAGTGATATCACCGAGCGCAAGCAGGCAGAAGAAGCCCTTCGCTGGACAAACATCGAGCTTGAAAAGGCGTTGGAAGAACTGAAGGCCTGTCAGGAACAGCTGCTGCAGTCCGCCAAACTGGCCGCGGTAGGGGAATTGGTGGCCGGTGTGGCCCATGAAATGAATAATCCCCTGATGGCAATTTCCGGCTATGCCCAATTGCTGCTCGAAGAGGTCAAGGATGAAAGCATCCGGGCAGATTTGGAGACGATCAACAAAGAGACTGATCGCACCATCACGATTGTGGGCAATCTCCTCTCTTTTGCCCGCCGGTGCGAGCCGGAAAAGAAGCCTCTCTCAATCAACAAGACCATCGAGGAGACCTTGGAACTGCGTGCATATGAGCTGTCTCTGGACAACATCCAGATCATCCGTGATTTTTCGCCTGATCTTCCCACTATAATGGCTGATAGAAATCAGCTTCAGCAGGTGTTCTTGAACCTGATCAACAATGCGGCGTATGCCATGAAGGAGGCTCATGGCAAAGGCAGACTGCTAATCAAGACATTGCCAGTTGATAAGCTGATCCGCATAACCTTTACCGATGATGGGGCAGGCATCCCGCCCGATACCATAGACCGGATATTCGATCCATTCTTCACTACCAAGGATGTTGGAAAGGGGACCGGCTTGGGGCTCAGCATTTGTTACGGGATCATCAAGGAGCATGGCGGACGAATCTATGTACTAAGCACACCGGGCAGGGAGACGACCTTTACAATCGATCTGCCAACCATCACACCAGGCGACTGGTTATCCACCTGATGAGGAGGGGGATGGCTAAACAAGACAAACATGAGACAAAATATGCCAGTGCACTTCGAAGACACGCGGAGGAACTGGTGGATATTGGCTCCGGAACGCTCCAAAACGTCCCTCCCGAAAGAATCCTTAACGTGCTTCACGAACTGCGGGTTCATCAAATCGAACTCGAGATGCAAAATGAGGAGCTTCGCCGTGCACAGGGTGAACTGGAGGAGTCCCGGAGCAAATATGTCGATCTGTACGATTTTGCCCCCATCGGCTACATCACACTGGGCCAGAATGGCTCGATCATAGAAGCCAACCTTGCCGCCGCTGAGCTGTTGGAGATTGAGCGCCGCTATCTCATACGAAGGGCATTCTCCAGCCTTGTCTCTCCCGATTTCCGCGGTGTGTTCATTCTGCATCGCAAACAAGTTTCCCAGACGCTGACCCCACAGGCTTGCGAACTCAAACTCCTCAAAAAGGGCGTCGAGCCGTTCTATGCTCACCTTCGAAGCATCGCCGTACAAGATAGCACCGGAACTCCGGTCCAGATTCGAATGGCGATCAGTGATATCACCGAGCGCAAGCAGGCAGAAGAAGCACAGCAGAAGAGCGAAAGGAAATATCGTCAGCTCATCGAGACTTTGCATGAAGGTATCTGGGTGATCGATAGGAATTCCTCCATAACGTTTGTCAATCCGCGCCTGGCAGAGATGTTCGGTTACACTGTCGAGGAAATGCAAGGAAAACATTTGTTCTCGTTCATGGATGAACAGGGTATTGAAACAGCGCGCAATATGGAACGTCTCCGGCGGGGTATTAAAGAACAGCACGAACTCGCGTTTGTCCGCAAAGACGGCAGCCGAATTCACGTGATAATGGAGACCTCGCCAATGATGGATGAGCGCGGAGTCTATGCGGGTGCACTTGCCGGTGTGCAGGATATCACCGAGCGCAAGCAGACGGAGCGGATAAAGGACGAGTTCATCGGCATGGTGTCTCATGAAATCAAAACGCCGCTAACGGTTATCATCGGCTCTCTATCGGTAGCCGGTATGGAGGGCATACCTGCGGAGCAATCCAGAGAACTAATTCGCAATGCTGGATTATATGCCGAGGCCCTAGCTGGCATTGTGGAGAATCTGCTTGAGCTTTCACGTCATCAGTCCGACCGTTTGGCGCTTCAATCAGAACGAACGGAGATTGCGACGATGACCCGTGAGGTGATAGGCAAGCTGCAGACCAAATCAGCCGTGCACCATCTCACTATAGATATCCCCCCTGATATTCCGGCCGTCACGGTTGATCGGATCAGGATGGAGCGGGTGCTTCATAACCTGGTGGAGAATGCCATCAAGTACTCGCCGAAAGGCGGTGAAGTGAAGGTTTTTGCTCGCCATGAGGAGGCTCAACTGGTTATCGGTGTGAGCGATAAGGGGATGGGGATATCGCCGGAGGACCAGATTCGACTCTTCCAGCCTTTTGAGCGAATAGCGGCGTATGAGAACGATACCATAGCCGGTCTGGGGCTGGGATTAAGGGTATGCCGTATTCTGGTGGAAGCTCATGGCGGCCGGATATGGTTGGAATCGGAGAAGGGCAAAGGGTCGACGTTCTTCTTCACGGTGCCCATTGAAGGCGAGGTTGGGAAGGTCTCTAACTAGTGTCATGTCATGCTTGTATTGACGCTAAAATAGCGGTATAGTAATCTTCAGAAAGGAGGTTGCTATGCCCCTATTGAAATACAAGGTCAGATTGACGGACGAGGAGCGCAATGAACTCAAAA
>JAQTRE010000013.1 GCA_028711995.1 Dehalococcoidia bacterium
TGCTTATGCCTGTGGTTCTCTCTGAACATCCCTTCACCTCAAGTCGAATAGCCTCAACTTGAGTCTATCGCATCCCAATATCAGCTTCAATACCAAGGCGCTACCTTTTTGCAGGAACGCCAACTATGGTTATGACTCCCGGGAAGAATATGGTTATTCATTCGATAGCGGCTACGGCTATGGAGCAGTGAGCGGCAGTGTCATCCTCACCTACCAATGTACTGTTAGCACATCGACTTCATGGACTGCTGGCACCTACTACGCCACGGTGGATGTTGATAGCGGAAGTCATGTCTTTTCCTCAGCCGCCTCTTCATTCAGTGTAACTGCAGCTGGTGGCGGTGGCGGTGGTGGCGGCGGCGGTGGTGGCGGTGACAGTGATGAAAACAACACCGATGAAAACAGCACAGAGGAAACTCCTTCGCCCACAGAGGAACCTGCTCCTGTTACACCTGGAGAGACTTCGGCCACAATAGTGGCGGACCTCTCAGGTAAGATCACTTCGGATGGCATTCTGACTGAGCCGGTAACCATGGCCGACACTTACGGTGCCGTCACTGTCAATCTGCCTGTCGGTACACGAGCCTTGGATGCACAAGGCCAACCGCTGACTCAGATATTCATTGAGCCCATCACTTCTCAGGCACCGGTGCCTCCGGGAACCAACATAATTGCGGTCAACGAACTTGGTCCCAGCGGTGCAACTTTTGATCCGCCTATCACCCTGACCATGAAATACTCCCCGGCCCTCCTGCCGGAAGGTGTGGCGGCAAGCGATCTGGTTCTGGCCTACTACGATGTTCAAACCGGCCAATGGGTTCAACTGAGCAATATCGTGATAGACACGATCAATAATACCATCAGCGGAACGACGAGCCACTTTACTCAGTTCGCCGTGTTGATCAAATCGCAGCCGGAACAGCCCGCCCCTGCACCAGTTCCAACACCGGAACCACAACAATCACCCGAAGTGCCCGCGCCTGCACCAGCACCAGGCCCGACGCCGGGGCAACAGCAACAGACAGGAGAGACTGCAAGCACCATTCCGGAGACAACATCGCAAGATGACGGCTTCAACTGGTACATCATCCTGTTCGTTCTTTTTGCCACCGCATTCGCATTGATCTGGGTGATCTATTCCGTCAGAAAAGAGGACTCCCCAGAGTAGGAACTAAATCAAGTTTCCGCTGCCGGTCCGGTCTGCTTATCCTCTTAAAGAAGGAGGATAAGCAGACCGCGAAGAAACAGTACTCTCAAATAAAGTAGAGGAGAGGTGGATCATGACGATCACAACGGATTCTTTGATCAGGGCGAGCATTGTTACAGACGCCGAGCGCATTATTACCAGCGCTCCGCGGGTGAGTTACAAGATACCTGTCAGCATCGGCATTTGCGCTTACAACGAAGAGAAAAACATCTTCAACCATCTCGTCTCGCTCCAGTCTCAAAAGACAGATGTAATCGGAATCAAACAGATTGTGGTCGTCTCCTCTGCCTGTACCGACCAGACAGACGATATCGTGGAGAACTTCATCAGAACCGATCCGAGAATCCAATTGGTAAAGCAGGCAGAACGAAAGGGCAAGTCCTCGGCTGTAAACCTGTTTCTGGAAAGAGCCACAGAAGAAGTCTGCGTTCTGGTGAGCGCCGATACTTATCTTCCCGAGAATACCATCGAAACTCTGTGCTCATCCTTCCTGGACCCGTCCATCGGAATTGTAGGCGGACATCCCGTTCCCCTCAACCAGAGAACCACGTTTATGGGCTTTGTCAGTCATTTCATCTGGGGACTGGCCCACGAGATATCGCTCGATCACCCCAAGCTGGGAGAACTCATAGCCTTCCGGAATATTGTGGATGAAATTCCCGAGGAAAGCGCCGTTGACGAGGCCAGCATCGAAGCCGTGGTGATACAGAACGGCTACAGTCCCCGCTATGTTCCTGAAGCCGTGGTCTACAACAAAGGGCCCCAGACGGTTAGCGACTATATCAAGCAGCGGCGGCGGATTCACGCCGGTCATATCTATCTCAAACGCACAGCAGGATATGAAGTGTCCACCATGAGCTCAATCCGATTGGCCAATCACGTCGCGCGACTGATTCGACCCAATCCGAAAAGCGTTTCGTTTGTGGCCGCCGCGGTTCTCATGGAAGCTTGGTCGCGACTGCTGGGTTTCTATGATTTCTGCATTGCCAAGAAAAACCCCTGTATTTGGGAGATTGCAACTTCAACGAAAGTGCTGGTAGACGGCGCCTAGTATATAGGTTCGATTCCGAAAGAAAATAAGCAGGAGGAGACATGAAAAAAGCATTAGTCTGCGGTGCAGGAGGGTTCATTGGAAGTCATTTGGCCAAGCGGCTGAAAGGTGAGGGTTACTGGGTGCGGGGAGTGGACCTGAAATATCCCGAATTCGGGCAAACGAAGGCGGATGATTTTGTGATAGGGGATCTGAGAGACCCACGCATTTGTCGACAAGTAGTCGATCAGCCGTTTGACGATGTGTACCAGCTTGCTGCCGACATGGGGGGTGCAGGTTTTGTATTCTCAGGGGAAAACGACGCTGATATCATGCATAATTCCGCCTTAATCAATCTGCACATGGTGGAGGCGTGCTATAAGGCAAGGGTCGGGAAAATCTTCTATTCATCATCGGCATGCATGTATCCGGCATACAACCAGATGGATCCGGACAATCCGAAGTGTTCTGAAGACTCGGCCTATCCGGCCGAGCCGGATAGCGAATATGGATGGGAAAAGCTGTTCGGCGAGCGGTTGTATCTGGCGTTTCACCGCAACTATGGGATGGATGTACGCATTGCGCGATTCCACAACATCTTTGGTCCCGAAGGGTCTTGGAACAACGGGCGAGAAAAGGCACCTGCGGCTTTCTGCCGAAAGGTTGCCCTGGCACCCGATGACGGGGAGATCGAGATGTGGGGAGACGGGTTGCAGACACGCTCCTTCCTCTATATCGACGAATGCCTGGAGGCGGTGCGTCGGTTAATGAAATCTGAGTTTACGGGCCCAGTGAATATCGGCTCCGAAGAGATGGTGAGCATCAATCAACTGGCGCAGATGACTATGCATATTGCCGGAAAGCGTCTTTCCATCAAGCATATTCCCGGGCCTCTGGGCGTACGAGGGCGGAATTCGGATAACCGGCTCTTCGAGGAGAAGTTGGGCTGGAAACCGACGCAGCCGCTGGTTCAAGGATTGCGACAGACCTATTTCTGGGTGCAGCAGATGGTGGAACTAGACAAGGTGAGTTCTGGTGATCCTCGGACCTGTGCCGAATTGGCCTCAGTAGCCTGATCCCCCGTGGAGTTTTGCTGATCGGATCAAAAATGAGCATGTACGGAGCGGTAAATTGCCACACAATGTAAGGGCGGGTGCGCTTAACGCTGCTTCTGTGTTGGCCCCGGCAGAGGCTTCACCAAACGGGTCTCGGAAGCTGGAGAGCGGCATATCGCCGCTCTCCAGCTCTGGTTCCGGTGACGGCAAAAGCGTGATGAGCAGGGCTCTGGGGAGCGATGAGAACTACTCAGCGATTGCCAAGCACGGCCTGATCATGTTGGTGTTCGGCAACGTATACACGGCTACGAATTATGTCTATCAAGTTTCCATGGGTATTCTGCTGACCCCTGAAGACTACGGCATTCTGTTCAGTTTGACATCGCTGTTCATGATTTTTATGGTGTTCAGCCACGGCATGGTCTTGGCCTCGGCCAAGTTCACCTCCGAATACGTTGCCAAAGGGCAAGGCAACAGCATCTATACCCTCTGGCGATGGATGCTCAAGCGAACCGCATGGTTGGGCGTACTCGCCGGTGTCCTCTTCCTGGCCCTGAGTCCGGTGGTGGTGGGCTTCCTTAATCTGAACGCGATGTTCTACCCCCTGATCCTGTTTGCCAGCCTGCCCTTCGCCTTTGCCATTTCGATCAACTGGGGCGTCATGCAGGGAATGCAGCGGTTCGCCAGTTTTGGCCTGAATCAGGCGTTTCTGGGCATAATCCGGGTAGCGCTGGCGATTGCGCTGGTGCTGTTGGGATGGGGGCTGTTCGGCAGCCTGATCGCCGTCCCCATTGCCTGGATGACGGCGTTTTTCCTTTCGTTTCTTGGCCTCGATCGATTGTTCCGGCGTAGGAGTTATCCATCCGTCGATACCCCCCTGCGTGTGGAAGGATTTGTCAGGCTCACCATGGCTTCAGTGCTCGCCCTTCTGGGGATCACCGTGCTCACCAATATCGACGTCATCGTCGTCAATCATTACCTCGGGTCGGCCCAGGCCGGGGAGTACTCTAAGATCGCCGTGTTGGGGCGAATTGCCTTTTTCGCTCCGGTAGCGGTGATCGGAGCCATGGTCCCCAAAACCTCCGCCCTGTTCGAGAACGGAGGAGACCATTTTCGCCTTTTCGTGAGAACAGCGGGAATTGTTGCGGTCATTTCAGTTGGTATTGTGGCAGGTTTTGCCCTTTTCCCGGAGATGATCGTGCATATGGTCTTCGGCGCCCAGTCCAACAGCCTTGTGTCGGCGTTGGTATTCCCGTACGGGTTGGCAATGGCATTGCTTTCCTTCAGCTGTCTGGGGTTGTTCTTTCTGCTCTCACTCAATCAATTAAGAGCGGCATACTCTGTGATGGGGGTGGTGATCGTACAGCTTATCCTGATGGGATTCTTCCACAGCAATCTCATCCAGTTCATCAATGTCATGCTGGCCACCAGCCTGCTTTCCGTGGCGGTAATCCTTCCGTTCTGCCTGAGGGTCAGAAAACGGAAGATGGCGTCATAGAAATATCCATTTGATCAGCCTGAAAAAGTGACGAGGAGGAACAAGAGTGATTATCAAATCGCACCCGAAGGTCTCGATTATCATTTCCAGCTTCAACGCAGAACATCTGTTGCCGGAATGCCTGGATTCCCTGGGGGCGCTAACCTATCCCGATTACGAGGTCATCATCGTCGATGCTGCGAGCACGGACAATTCCAGGAGCCTGATGGCCGAACGCTATCCCTGGGTTCGAGTCATTCCGCTGGAAAATAAAGTGGGTATTGGCGAAGCGATCAACCATGGGATTGGGGCGGCCGAGGGCGATATCATCATCATTGAATTCAATACGGATGAAACAGCCGAACCGGACTGGCTGGATCATCTGGTGGCTGCCTTACAGCAATACCCCGATGAAAAAGTGATGCTCGGCGGAGCGAGGCTGGTCTATGGCACGGATCGTCTGGTGGACGATCTGGGAATGAAATTCTATCATCCCTTTGGGGTGGCCACCAAGTATTATCAGGGACTTCCGCTGGATAGCTGCCCGAAGGACCAGATCCGGGAAGTCAGCTATCTGAATATGATCGCGGCATGGCGGCATACGTATGACGAACTGGGGCCGCTGAATGAAAGCTTCTTTTTCTTCGGGGAGGATATGGAGTATTGCCTGCGGGCTCGCCGCAAAGGCTATCGCACCTTGATCGCCCCCAAGGCCATCACCTGGCATAAGGTCAGCGCGACAATCGGCAAGTATCCGGAACGGCAGGCGTATTTCTTGAGGAGAAGCATGCTGTATTCGGTGCTCAAGCATTATCCCTGGCGCTTCAAGCCGTTTGCGGTGCTGGGTTACGCAATGATCTGCGGACTGGATATCCTTATGCTTCTGCCTTCGATGGACCGGTTGCTTGCCCGGACCCGGTTTCCCATGTTTTCACGAAGGCGCACGGCACGCGAGGTTTGGGCGGATGCAAGAGCTGTGTGGTGGAACGTCTCGCAATTGCCTCAGATTGTCAGTTCACACCCTTAGCGAGAAAAGGGCAAGTAAAAAAAGTAGCAGAAGAGAACGACATGCAAGCCAAATCAATCACCATCGGATTGCTCGTATTCATAGCGTTGCTTGTTTGCGGCCAGTATCTGATACTGGCTACATCGCAGCCAGAGTCGAGCGTGGGGGAGATCGAGACCATACGCCTGGCGGAAATCGATGTGGAGGATACTCTCAGCTCCCTGACGGAAATCAGCTACCAGGTGACCGCGGGAAAGTACGATCTTCCCTTTCGGGTGACGGCCATTCCCGGGGCTGCCGCGCCGCAGAGGTTGAACATCGGTCTGTTCTACGACTCGGAAAAGGATTTTGAGGCCTACAGATCGATGAAGCCCCGATCTGTGGTGGTAGCAGGGATGGCGGAGATACTCAGGGCCGAACTGCGTTTCCGCGGAATAGAAGGTTCTGTGGAAGTATGCGGGAATACCGAGTTGGGCCAGCGCATCGCGTTATCAGAGGTTGCCGATGACGTGCTGGTTTTCCCTGCCCTGGTGGGCTCGGTCGAACTGCTGCCGCCTGAACTGGATAAGGAGGCGTTGCTGTCCTGGATTGGCCGCGGGGGAACGGCCTTTGTGATCGGCGGGACGGCATTCTATCGGAATATCCTGGCTCAAACGTATCCGGGTGCAACGGTAAGACCGAGTGATCTTGCTTCATGGACCCCAGGAGACGCCAACGCCAGCGGACTGGCGAAGGTATCTTCTTACGGCAATGAAGAGGAATCGAACTTCGAGTGGCGTTATGATGATATTTCCAGTCCCGGAAAGGCTGCATGGCTCGTCTGTCAACCGGTGAGACCATCGGACTGGAGCGTGGCGGGTTATCTGCAGATGGAGATGATGATAGCAAACCCCTCTCCCATATCGAGGGTGTATATTGACCTGAGGGATTCTCAGGGGAATTTTGCACACTATTACATTGCCAATGGGCTAGCGCATGAATCGGGCTGGCAGAACGTGCTGGTGGATTGGTCAACGCCCTCCTATTCTTCAGAAATCCTGCCTGATTTCAAAGACGTTTCCAAGATCGCATTCGTGGTGGATTTCGCGGAAGCCCAGCCTGGCAAGAAGGAGTTCGCCCTGGCATGCAGGGGAATTCGCCTGGCCGATGTGTTCTCGCCGATCCCTGCACCCGCAAGAGGTTCAGTCGCTACGGTCAGCAGTGAAATAGCCCATGCTCTCAACATCACTTTTGACTCGACTGAGACCGGCGTGCCGGTGGAGACGGTGGAGGCCTCTGGGGGCAAGATACTGGGAAAGACCAGCGGCGGAACGGAGTCCCGAACATCAGCAGCTTCATTCCAGTTAGGCAAGGGGCACCTGGTGATTTTCGGCGGTGGTGTGGAACCGCCCTACGGGCAAGAGTCGGTCTCAAAAGACATCATGCAGATTCTCCACTCCGGCATTCTGGATGCCCCGGCAGTACCAGTATCCCGCGACTATCTGCTGTCCGGCGGAGAGACGGTGAGAGACCGCCTGGAGATTCCCGCTGCAGGGGCAGACGGCGTCAATCTTCTGTTCTACTCAACAGATATGAATCACATTTTCTACGATAGCTATACTTTGCAATCGAAGGCTGGCCTTTGATGATGAACTTCCCGAACTCCAGTGTGGGTAAGACTGCGCCTGAAGCCGTTGGTACAGGCGGGCGTCGGCGGTACTGGGGTCAGGTATGGCATCACCCGTTGCGAAACATCATCATCATCGGCTTGGCAATCCGCATGGCCATCGCCCTGGCGACTGCCTGGCCGGACACCGAAGCCTTCTCTCTTCTAGGGCTACGCACGCTGGTCAGTCCTGGTGCCGGGGCTCCATTTGACAACATCTACCCTGCCACCTGGATCACCATCATCTCGCTGTCGCTGGGCGGGGCTGGCTTTTTCCAAGACCCCCTGAACATGATCACCCCCCTACCCGGTGGGGCCTATGACCTGGGGCAGGTCGGCCTTCCCCTCACCAACATCCTGAGCTGGCAGGCCGCACTGGCGCTTAAGCTACCCTGTATTCTTATGGATATGCTCACCGGATTGGTCATCTATGGCATCGTAAAGGAACTGGCCAATGAAACAAAAGCGAAACTGGCGTTCAAGCTATGGGTTTTCAATCCGCTGGTGATCACGGTAAGCTGTGCGCTGGGGATGTACGATGTGTTTGCTGGATTCTTCAGCCTGCTGGCGGTGTATCTGGTCACCCGCCGATCCTTCTGGAGCGCCGGGATGGCATTCACATTGGGGTTCTTATTTAAACCACACGGTCTCTTTCTGGGGATAGGGCTCGGCATTTTCATCCTGGCCTTCGGCTTTGCGAACGGTAGAACCGCGGTTGCAAATGATTGCAGTCCTGTGCAGAGAGGAGTTAAAAGTCTGGGAAAGAAACTAATGCCGCTAGGTCAATTTGCTGCCGGATGCCTTTTCCCAGTAGCGGTTTTTCTTCCGGGGGGAATGCTACTCGGCATCGGAAGCGATATCTCTACCCGGTTAACATGGAACCAGCTTGGGGGCATTAACCCCTGGTTTATCCAACTCATTCCTTGGGACGCAATGCAATCGATCTTCGCCTGGGGTCATGGCCACTTCCCGCTGGTGTTGATGGCCAGTATGGCGCTGGGAGGAATGTCCACGCTTTTGGTCGCTTTGTTGGCGCTTCGCAAAATGCACTTCTCGACAAAAGGAATCTATCTAGTTGCCTTTGTAAGTATGGCACTGTATCCGATCCTCACACCATACAACGGGGCACACTACTTTGTCCCCTGTATTGCGTTTCTGGTAGTCGTGGTGACAGTGTTCGATCTGTCGATGACGGCATTTCACACGCTGAGCATGTCTCTTTTTGCCTGGATCCTTTCCCTGTGGGGGGCCGCCTTCCTCTGGCTGCCCCTGGCAATCAACTGGAATCTGTTCTCATCAGAAGACCTCATCGAACGGACTTTCAACTACATGGCCAAACCCGGATGGCTAAACGACGCGGCCTACCTGGATGTGCGGCTGTTCTGTGTGATCGCGATATTCGTCAGTCTGCTATGGCTCGTCATTACTACGATCCGGAGCATCTATCAGCGGGACGATCAGGTCGCATTTCACAAACGCCGTCAGCAGCAACTTGCGGCCGCGATGATCCAAGAAGGCGGAAAATAACGTCGATCGGGCAGACGCCATTTGCCTCGACGAATAGAATCGATCAAGGGGGAAAGAAATGAACAAATTCAAGCAGAAATTCTGGTCGGTCTACGAGCAAGTCTACGATGAATGGCCCCAGATACGCAGCGGTTTACCGGAAGGCCATTTTGAGTTACTCTATCTTGACAATCAGAAATACCGTTTCGAATCATTGGCCAACCTGATAGCTCGACAGGCCAATAACCGCAGTATTCTGGATATCGGCCCCAGCCCGTTCACCATTATGCTGCGCCGATTGTTTGAAGACAGCGCCATCACAACGCTGGACATGACGGACATGCTTGGGCCGCTTTGCTGGCGCCATCAGATTGATTTCAACCTGGTCGATCTCTCCAAGCAGCCCATGCCTTGGATGGACGGGAGTTTTGACGTGGTGATCCTCGGGGAAGTGCTGGAGCATGTGCCCTGTCATCCCGCCCCTTTACTGCGCGAGTGCCGCAGAGTGCTCAAGCCGGGGGGACAGTTGATCGTGACTACGCCCAACTTTGCCGCCCTGGAGAATCGATTACGGCTGTTGGCGGGGCGACACGTCCAGGAGTTCTGGGTGGAAAACGACATCGAGGGAAGAATCCATTTCCGCGAGTATACCAAGGAGGAACTTGTCCGGGAACTCAATGCGGTGGGTTATCGCATTGCGGGAACGAGATACGAGAGGTATTGGGAGAAATTGGGTTGTTTTCAAAACATGCTGCAGAATCGGCTAGTGGCCCGGGATTCCCTGCCGGAGAAAGCACGAATAGCGCTGCTGGCTGCGGTTTATGCTGTCTATTCCACTATCACTGCCGTCATTCCGGCGTTTCGCCGAGGAATCAGCGTCACCGCTCAAAATCCGGCAGAGGCATCGTTTCCCTTACGGTAACCCATTACGTTTGACCCTGAACTCGCGACCGCCCCGGCTATAAGAGATATCATGAAAATCTGCAAGTCATCCACCCTGCTGCCGCCAATGGTCTACGCCCTGCTGGCGGTAGCCGTATTATCCCCGTTACTTCGGCCGGGATATGTCCTCACCCTCGATATGGTCTTCGCTCCGGATGAAGACTTCAGCGATTATATTTATGGAATGAGCGAGGGGTGGGTCACCGCAGCCGCCCCATTTCTGTGGCTTCAGCAGGGATTCACCCATCTTCTTCCGGGATGGGTTTTCCAGAAGATCATCCTCTGTCTGATTCTCTTCTTAAGCGGCTGGGGCGGGCACCGGATGATCCCCGGCAACGGCATCGGCAGCTATTTTGCCGGCATCTTCTATGCCGTAAATCCGTTCACCTACACCCGGTTCATGGCCGGGCAATGGGGTGTGCTGTGGGCATATGCGCTTACCCCGTTTGCCGTCATGGCCTTCATCGAATTTCTGGAGACCAGGGAAGGCCGCTCGATCCCCAAGCTGGTCATCCTCACGACGCTGGTTGGGCTGTTGCAGATCCACGGATTGTTTCTGCTTCTGCTGGTTTATCTGGTATTGACGGTGGTCAAACTCTATCAGTTGCGCCGGGATCGAGAGCAAGCCTTGCGGGTCTGCAAACTGGTATTGATGGCAGGCATGGCGTTCACGGCGATCAATGCATACTGGATTATCCCGGCATGGAGCGCCGATGACACGTTGCTCAACCATGTTGATACGGCGGATATGGCGTTCTTCGCCCCAAAAACGGAATCCGGTCTCGGCACCGCCTTCGATGTTGCCTCGCTGCATGGCTTCTGGAGAGAGGGGTATACCTATGCCCGGGATAGTATTCCGGTCTGGTGGCTTATTTACGGGGGCATCCTGTTTCTGGCCATCTACGGTTTTAGCAAGGGCCCCGCTGACCAACAGAAAAAATGGATAGCGGTGGCGATTAGTGTGGCCGGTGTAGTGAGTTTTATTTTAGGCCTTGGCGCATCGAGCAGTTTCGGTAATGGCCTGTTCACCTGGCTCTGGGACCACGTCATGCCTTTGCGCGCATTCAGGGATTCCCACAAATTCATCGGCATACTCTGTCTGGCCTATGCTTATCTTGCCGGACTGGGGGTAAGCGCTCTGGCAAAGGAAATAAGAATGCGAAAGCATCAATTTCAAAAGGAGATAACTCCGCTGGTGGGTGTCGGCATGGTGTGTGTACCGCTGATCTATACCTTCCCGATGTTCGGGTTTTCCGGTAACCTGGGCACAACCGACTATCCGCCACAATGGAGCGAGGTGAATGCGTATCTCAATGACGATGAAGAGGATTTCAGTGTGCTGGTCTTGCCCTGGCATCGGTACATGGACTTTGACTGGCTGCCAAACGAAGATAAGCGATTGAACAATCCCGCCCGCAGTTTCTTTGACAAGCCGGTAGTTCAGGGGGATAACATCGAAATACCGGGGGTTTATACCCAGAGCACCAACCCTGTGAGCGCCTATATCGAGTTTCTGCTGGGGAAGAAGGACGTCATCAATAACTTTGGAGAGCTTGTCGCGCCCCTTAACGCCAAGTATGTGCTCCTGATGAAAGAGGCCGACTTCGAGGCATATGGCTTTCTGCGGGGTCAAAAGGACCTCGAAACAGCTCTTGAAAACGAACGATTGATCCTGTTCAAAAACCGGCACTTCACGGCCAGGAGCTATTCCGTCAGCGACTTGGTGTGCGTTAACGGATGGGAAGATGTGTTTCGGCTGAGCCAATCCCAGGATATTATGGAGCACCTCTATCTTTTTGGAGGTGAAGCCCCTGTGAGCAGTCAGCAAGGGGCCGAGAAAAGGGCCGTGAGCAAAAAGACGGATGCCAAATTCGTAGTTGACGGGACCGCTCAGCCTTACACCGTGTTTGTCGTTCCCCAGAACGTGAATCCCCGCCATTGGCAGTACAACGGAAGTGATTCGCTCCAGAATCTGGGGTTTATGCCCGCCTTCATATCCGATGAAGATGGTGGAAACATTGTGTATCAGCGATTCTATAGTGTCTATCTGCCGGCCTATGGCGTCTCCGGGATTGCCGTGACTGGTTTGCTTTTGTGGTATTTGGTGCAACGAAGGAACAGACTATCGAAGAATGCATGTCGGAAGAGTAATACCGAATCAACAGCCACGCAAGAAGGGGGTTGACATGATCTATGATCGCAAGATGGAAACAGTAAAAACGAGGCTCTCCAATCATGAGCGGCTATATCGTTTCAGCTGTACATGCCATCGATACCTCTCCGCAATTGAATGGTTTATCCTCACGTTCGCCGGTTACATCCCCTGCCAGACAATAAGGAAGGGCATCTATCGGATGATGGGAATGAAGATCGGCAAAGGAACCGTTATTTTCGGGAAGGCAGAAGTGAGAATGCCCGGGAATATCGTTATTGGAAACAATGTTGCCATAGGACACGGAGCAATCCTTGACGGACGAGGCGGTATCGAGATCGGCAACAATGTAAACTTCAGTACCGGAGTGTGGTTGTGGACTGCCCAGCATGACGTAAATGACCCGTACTTCAGCATGAGCACAGGCAGGATTGTTATAGAAGATTACGCGTGGCTTTCCTGTCGAACCACCGTTTTGCCCGACACCAGCATCGCTAGAGGCGCAGTTGTGGCTGCAGGTGCCGTAGTAACCAAAGATGTTCCGCCTTTCAAGATAGTAGCTGGTGTTCCCGCTCAAGTCATCGGGGAGAGAAACCGCGATCTGCGTTATCGTTTGGAAGACTTCACTCCCATGATCTGATGCCGGCACATGTTCGCAGAGCCCCGATCCCATCAGCCAATACGGAGTTAGTAAAATGAACGATGATTACTATCAACCTCAAAATCATGGCGGATACATTAACGCCTTACAAGATCGCTTGGTTAAATATCTGTTCATTTACAGCCTGGCAAAAAAAGTCTACAAGCTCGGCCAGGCTTTGGAATGGTATATTCTCAAGTTTGTGGGAGTATTTCCATCACAGACCGTACGTATCATGGCTTACCGTTTAATGGGCATGAAAACAGGCCAGAGAACAGTTATCTTCGGCGGTGTGGAAGTAAGATGCCCCAAGCGAATAAGTATTGGACATGATACTGTTATTGGTCACGGGTCTCTCCTTGATGGCAGAAGACGTCTGGAAATTGGCAATAATGTGACATTGAGTTCGGCAGCTTGGATATGGACTGGCCAGCACGATGTAAACGACCCCTATTTCAGAGGGAACGGGAAGCCTGTGATGATCGAAGATTACGCCTGGATTTCTTCTCGCGCCACGGTGTTAGCCGGCAGTAAAATTGGGAGGGGAGCCGTAGTTTGTGCAGGAGCGGTGGTCACACAAGATATTCCAGCCTTCAAAGTAGTCGGAGGCGTGCCGGCTAGGATTATCGGGGAAAGAAACACAGACCTGAGATATGTGCCTCATGATATTGTTCCCATGATATGAATAGTCTTCAGGTACAATTCTGAGAAACGGAAACTGTCGACAACGGTCAGCAAAAAGAGCAGGGGATAGGGGCTTTCACTCGCAGTCGATCAGGGCTTCCTTAATATGAGAGCCTATGCTGGCCGAAGCGCTATCTCGCTTCGGCCAGCACCCTATTTGTATCTTAGGCCTGATTCTTGATCACTACGGCTTCTACAACTTTGAGAGCTATAGCTTCATCGATCTGCAAGGCGTTCTGAAGATCCTCCAGGAACTTTTTCTCCTCCGGCTCAACAACGCCGTCGGCCAGAACCAGGTCGGCAGCCACAAAGAAAGCAGCCTGCAATTCTTCTTTGGAGAGAGCAGCTTTTGCCGCCTGGATCACCGGGGCGCTTCCTCGCTTCTTGATCAGGCCGGCAACCTTGTTCAGCGTGTTGGCCATGTCCTTCATGTCGTGTTTTCGGAACGACTTCAATGTGGCCAGATCGATAACAGTTCGCTGCACTTCTTCCTGACTGATCTCGCCGTCTGCTGCCACCGCCGCCACACCTATGGCAGCAAAGGCCTCTGACTTGCTCAAGGATACCGTACCACTGTCCTTGCCAAACGCTTTATCAAACAGTCCCATACATATGCCTCCCTTTGAATCGTATTATACTCTTATTTTACCCTGGCGCTGTAAAATCCGCCGCAAAAAAGGGGCCGGGAGCTAGTCCCGGCCCCTTTGACCTGGTGTGATGATAAAATCTATCGTCTGCTTTTGGATCCGCCACCCTGGCTGCTGTAGCACTGGCTGCAATACACCGGCCGGTCCTGGCGAGGCTCGAAGGGCACTTCAGTTTCAGTACCGCATGCGGCACACACCGCCGGATACATCTGCCTGCGGGCACCACCAAAACCACCAGATCCACCTCCGCGCTCCTGCTTCCTTGTAGCGCGGCAGTCCGGGCACCGCTTGGGATCATTGGTGAACCCTTTGTTGGCGAAGAACTCCTGTTCACTCGCAGTGAAAGTGAACTTGGCCCCGCAGTCAGCACACTGCAACTCCCTATCGGTGAAACTCATTGGATGACCTCCTATCCTAAGAATGCTGAGCTGAACTTCGGTCATCCAATATCTTGAGGAATCTTGCCCTGAAGAGACCTTTTCCGGGGAGCTCTAAGGGGTTTCGGGGAGATTTGGTAACCTCTGTCATGCTGCTTGGCTCTAGTATACGAGAGAATCGGGATAACTGCAAGATAAGCTTTAAAGATTTTAATCAAGCCTGTCTCATTCTCCGGAAACATGATTTTGCTACCCCGTTAGTCCTCTTCGTCAGTACTGCTGAACTTGGCAATGGATTCCTTTTCTCTCATCCTGGATAGAATCTGCTTTCGCTCATCCGCTTTCAGGCCGGAGATGTTCAACAGTCTTTTCAATAATCGGAAGCTGGCCTCATATTCAGGGCTTACCATCTCTGAAACCCCGATCCTTTGAAGCACATTAGCTTCGCCGGTGCGATGGACCCGCGCTAGAACTTGAATATTGGGGCTGAGGGCCAGCGCGGTTCTGACTGTGGTCACCACCGCCACGGGATCAGGATACGTTACCACCAACGCCCTGGCCTTCGCCAGGTTCAGCCGATCCAGAACATGGATATTGCTGGCATCCCCATAGATACAGGACACTTGATTGCTACGCAGATCAGAGATGATCCCGGGGTTGATCTCGACCACGGTGAAGGGGATGGCTGCATCCCTGAGGCCTCTTGCCAGATGCCTGCCCACCCTGCCATATCCGGCGATAATCACCTGGCCCTCGTTTGAAAACCCGGCAGGCTTCCCGGCCGGCGGCTCTCCGGTCGTCGCAATCGGGTAGAACCTGGAATACAGCCATGAAACCGAACTGATACCAAAGGGAGTGAGCATCATGGTGATCAGGGCGCTAGCCAGGATCAGAGAATAAGAGTCGGCGGAGATGATATCCATATTGACGCCGATTTGTGCCAGGATAAAGCCGAACTCCCCGATCTGGAAAAGACCGGCGCCGGCCAAAAGAGCAATCCTTTTATTGAAGCCGAATTGCCACACAATGCCGAAGACCGCCACGAACTTAATGAAGATGATCAGCATCACGGCCTGGATGGTCAGCCACCAGTTGTCGACCACGAATCCGGGATCGAGCAGCATGCCGAGGGAGACAAAAAACAGGGCGGCAAAAATATCCCGCAGAGGGATAATTTCAGCCAGAGCCCGATGCCCGAACTTCGATTCATGGAGCGCCAGCCCGATGACAAAAGCGCCAAAGGATACTGATAGCCCCAGGATATAGGTGCCCAGAGCCGTTCCCAGGCACAGCACGATAATGGTCAGCAGAAACAACTCGCGAGAGCGAACTCCGCCAACACTGCCGAGCAGCCAGGGAAGTATCCATAATCCCAGGATGATCACTACCCCAATAAAGAGTATCGCTTTGCCGGTTGCCAGAAGCAAATCCGAAGAGAGGCTTTCCGTCTCGCCGTTGAGAGCCGGTATTACCAACACCATAAATACAGCAGCGATGTCTTGAAGGATAAGGATGGCCACCATGATCCGGCCGTGTACGGAATCCATCTCGCCCCGGTCCATTAATATCTTGAGACAGACCATGGTGCTGCTCAAGGAGATGACTAATCCAAAAACAACCGCTTCTGATGCCGACCAATCGAACACCAGCACAGCCGCCACAAACCCCAGACCACTGGTGATCATGATCTGAGCCGGGCCACCCAGATAACCCACCTTCCCTGCCTCTTTCAACTGCAGGGGCGAGATTTCCAGTCCCAGCGTGAACATCAAGAGCGCCACGCCAACCGTCGCCACAGCCTCAACGAGCGATACATCGTTCACCAGGCCAAGGGCATAAGGGCCGATGCCCACCCCGACTCCGAGATAGCCAAGGATGATCGGCTGTTTCAGCCGGTGAGCGACCATTCCGCCAACCAGGGCGGCGGTCAACAGGATGGCAAAATTGATGGCTTGGCTGGATTGATCCATGACTAATTAAAGGGAAGCACTTTGTTCGTATTCTATCATATGCCGGAGAGGTAGCATAAAATCTTGCGTGGCGCTGCTTACAGAACCAGAAATCCGATCCCGCTCATGATAAGCCTTGCATGAGAGCTTATCGGTCGAGATTTCGTGACGCAGAAGTGTATGCCAGAAACTCACAGCCCGTCCCTGAAATCTTCTCCTTGTGGTGGAGCCGAGAAGGATCGAAGTCCAACTGAAACAGAGACTCAGCTGGTCTCTTTGGATTGAGAAGCATGATATAAAGTATAAAGTGGGAATGCGCTGCACCTGGCAGATTGAAGGATACTGGAAAGGCTCCAATTATCCAACCTGCCGGTGGCCATCAGGTCTGACCGGTCAAATCAAATTCTGTCTGTTGAACTTATTTGAGGTTTCCACCCCGATCGGCAATCTTCTGGACCAGGCTCAAGAAGGTAATCTGTTCATCAGTCGTTAGCCGTCCCATGATACGCAGAACCCTGCGCATGATTACGCTCTCCATTATTTCGTGAAACTGACGTCCGTTTTCGGTCAGTGCTATTCTGACGATGCGCCGGTCGTTTGGATCGCCGGAACGTTCGGCAAACCCCTTCTCCACCCACCAGGAGACCAGCCGGGTAGCCGTGTAGGTTTCTATCTTGAGCTTCTCGCTCAACTCGCCCATGGTGAGCATTTCTTCCTGGCGCAGCAAGCGGTACATCTTGAAAAAAACCATTTCGCCTGCGATTTTCCCCGGTCCATCATTGCCTACCAGCATGTGAAATCGCTGCCGAATCTCTGCCACGTCCTCGGGGGTGGGGGATCCCATTTCGTCATACAGCTTGATAAAGTCATCCGGCAGATTGGCCAGTTTCTCGCTCAAGGTACTCTCATGTTCATCAGCCATTTTATTAATTGCCCCTGAAATTAGGTTTCATTTGTGATTACTTCATACCGTCGATACAGTTCTTTCTTATATTATCAACACGCTTTTGTCAAGACCGACGGTACACTTCCTCTCCGGGATGATCGGTAACCGGAATCATAAAGCCATGCGCGCTCTTGACATGGGCAGGAGACTGGGATATACTAACTGCAACATGCAGTATTTGCATTATGCAGATTATGCAGCATGCAGGTATAGTAGGCATTGTATAGACTGGCGATCTGAAATTCAAGGGTAAAACGAATCCTCAAGCGTTCACAAATCTTTCAGAAGGGAGGGAGTATCATGGTGCAAATGAAATCACGCCAAGAGCAAAAGTCATCCCGATTCGCCAGCGGCGAGAGGGCTCAAAAGCTGAAGAGCAAAAGGGTTCGCAAAAGCATGATAGTCTCCGTGGTAGAGGGCCCGAGGGGCCCGAAGAATGTGTACACGTATCTGCCGGGGGTCAGGATTTGCCTGGAGACGGCCAGACTGCTGACCGAATCCTATAAGTCCACTGAGGGGCAACCTGAGGTCATCCGGAGAGCCATGGCTCTGGATCATATCCTGAGCAACATGACAATCTATATCAGCGATGACGAACTGATTGTAGGGAATTTTGCCAGCGATCCTTATGGGCTGCCCATTCACCCGGAACTTCAGTGGAGGGATATGGACGCCGTCATTAAGGGCGATCTGAAGCACATGGTGGATGAACGCGGCAAGGCAGATTGGGAAGAGATTCGCAACTACTGGGAGGGAAAGACGGTTGATGACAGAATGCTCGCCATTCTGCCGGCTGAGGTAAAGAAAGTTCTGGGGCCGACGGGCAGGACAGAGATGACCTGGGCGGCTCAGTGGGGATCTCAGAAGGGATTGGGGTCTCCCAATTATCAAACGCTCTTCGATCTGGGTTTCAACGGAATCATCAAGAAGGCCGAAGACAGGCTGCTCCAGCTTGAAGACGAATTCAATAGCGGGAATATCTCCGGCGATGAATACATCGATAAACGCAACAATGTCCAGGCCATGATCATCGCCAGCAAGGCATCGATCAAGTTCGCCGGCAGATATGCAGCACTGGCCAGAGAGAAGGCATCTGCAGAGCAGAGTGACGAGCGTCGCCAAGAGCTTCTGGAGATCGCTGAGGTATGCGATTGGATACCCGGCAATCCCGCGCGGACTCTCCGCGAGGCTGTGCAGGCATGGTTTTTAAATCACATGGTCACGCGGTACATTGAGTATCATGGCTCCGGCGAGGGGAGCCGGCTGGATGTATTGATGAACCCCTTCTATCAGAGGGATCTCGAGGCGGGGAGGATCACCCAGGAACAGGCCCAGGAGCTTCTTGAATGTACCTGGATGAAGATGGAGGAACTGGGAGAGATTGAGACCTCGGCGGTTCATCGTAACGAGGAAGGCGGCAGCCTGTATCAGATCATCAATATCGGCGGCATCACCGAGGACGGTGACGATGCCACCAATGATATGTCGTTCCTGATCCTCGATGCCTGTCAATCGATCCAGTGTATCCAGCCCAGCATCGTGCTGAGATATCACACCAACATAAATCCGGAGCTGATCAGCCGGGCAGTAGATATGCTTCGAACAGGCATCGGTCATCCGGCGTTCATCAACGACGCCGTGTGCATCCCCTATCTGGTGAACCGAGGGATTCCGCTGAGAGATGCGCGGAACTGGGCATCCGGCGGATGTCTCCAGCCGATCATTCCCGGCAAAGCGATGCAGAAAACTCACGGCGCGGCGGCGGCGATCCTCCTGCCCAAGGTCTTCGAAATCGCTATGAACCAGGGCAAGAGCATGCAGACCGGGATACAGCTGGGCCTGGTTACTCCTGATCCCACCACGTTCAAATCGCTCGACGACATGATGGACGCTTACGAAACCCAGTGGAGACATCAAATCGCGCACGTGGTGAAGGTAGACGAGCTGACCTGCAGTCTCTACAGGCGGTATCATCAGCGGCCGCTCATGTCGGCTCTGACGGACGATTGCATCGAGCGAGGCCAGGATTGCATGGACGAATTCTACCATGACCTGTCCACCATCCACATCGCCGGTCAGATGAACGTCATCGACTCGATGGCGGCCATCAAGAAGCTGGTGTTTGATGAAAAGACCGTGAGCATGGCTGAGCTGCTCGACGCCTGGAAAAACAGTTTCAAGGGCAAAGAGGAGCTGTTCAAGAAACTGAGGAAGGCTCCGAAGTTCGGGAATGACGACGAATATGTTGACCTGATCGCGCGGGAAGTCTGCAATCGCCAGCAAGCGGTGGTTGAGAGCTTCCACACAGAATCCGGCTGCATGTATACCATCGAAGGGAGCACGGCCACGGCGTACTTCCCGTGGAGCTTGAGGCAGCTGGCAACTCCCGATGGGAGAAGAGCCGATGAGTCATTTGCCGATGGCAGCATCTCCCCGATGCACGGGAGAGATACCAGCGGGCCAACGGCAGTACTGAAATCGGCAGCCAGGGTGAATCCGAAATACTCCATGCTGCTGAACCAGAAATTCCTGCCGATGTTCCTTGAGGGAAACAACAAGGCGCTGTTTATGTCCTATATCAAAACATGGGCTGATCTGGGATGCTGGCATATCCAGTTCAACGTGGTCAAACCCGAGGTTCTGCTGGATGCCCAGAAACATCCGGAGAACTACGGCAACTTGATCGTCAGGGTAGCGGGGTATAGCGCTCACTTTGTGGACCTGAGCAAGGGGCTTCAGGACGAGATCATTCATCGTTCGACACAGTGTTTCTAACCTGGTTTGGCAAGCAGGCTGTCTCGGGAAAGAGAAGTGTTTTGACCTGTAGCGGAGTTTAGGGGGTATATCCTTGGACTCCGGCAGAGAAATTGTTGAAAACGAAATATGGCGTCACGAAGAGCCGGAGCAGGAGAAGAAAGAACTCTCGCTCCGGCTCGTTTTGGGTGAGCCTACAGAAGAAATATGCCCCAAAGCCTTTAAGAGATGCCGGGTTACAGTCGGGATAATAATTCCAGGCTGAAAGGGCCGGGGGTAATTAGAGAATCGCGCTGAGGCAGGCGAGTTGATGCAACGGAAATAGCCTTTCATCGGTTCTAAGTAGTGTGCTCAATGTGGGGTTAGTGTGTTGAGCTTTAATCTTTGGTCATCGTGGACGATATTCTGTGATAGTCATAATAGACGATAATCTAGTGCATTCGATAAGCGCGAATTGCTCTCCGTGAAACCCATTGAAGGAGCACAATTTAAAACAAATTCTTTGACAGTTCTCTGACGGTAAATGCCGAACATGAAACCGACAAATGAGATCGACTGTTCCTTAGCTGGAAGAAAGGAGAATCTGCACCGAATGGTCCTAACTATGAGCCACCACCACTAAAAATGTCTCTCTATAGCAACCGTTAGTAACCAAAGCGCTGGAAAAGGAAGGAGAACACGTTGATAGCGAAGATTCTATTGGGGGTATGGAATTTTACTCAAGGCAAGGCCAAGTGGATATTGCTCATTGCAGGCATTTTGCTGGTGGTGGCCATCATCGGAGCCACCCAGGTGAAAGTGACCAATGATTACACAGATTATCTCGATCCGAATGGACAAGTCTACAAGGACATCGATAAGCTGAATGAGAATTTCAGCAGCAGTACGATCCTTGTCATCATTGAAGGCGACAGCACTGCTCAGATCGTCAGCGACAAGAATCTGGCGGCAATGAAGTACTTTGATGAGCACTTCACGCCGATGGAAAACGTGAAGTTCGTTATCACACCGGAGTACATGGTTCAGCTGGCAAAGATGCGAGCCGGCGGTGTCGATGATGGGAGGCCTACCGAACAATGGCTGATCGATCCTCAAACCGGGCAACCCAACCAGGTGGCCGCGGGCGTCTTCTTCAATCCTACGGCCGCCAGGATGGTACTGAACCTCAAAGGCAATCTTAGCGATTCACAAAAGCACGACTTTATAGAAGAGACGAAGAAAGTCGTCGCGGAAGGCGGTTTTGAGAATGTGCAAACAACAGTCACCGGTCAACTCTTGGTAGTTGACTACATGGTAACGAACATCCCCAAAACGGTTAGCAAGATTATGGTTGGTGCCGCAATTGCCATGGTCATCATTCTGGCAGTGATGTTCAGATCTCGCGGTTCCTTCCTCTGGCGATGGTTAACGCTGAGCGTCATTGGGCTCGCTGTCATCTATACCATGGGCATCATGGGATTTATAGACTTGCATATCACCGGTGTCTCTATGGCGGTATACCCCATATTGCTGGGGCTGGGCATGGACTACGCCATCCAGTTCTACAATCGCTATGATGAGGAAAACCGGAAAGGGTTAACGGCCGCGCAGAGCGTGAAAAACTCTCTGGAACATATCGGCCCTCCCCTGGTCATCGCCATGCTGGTGGCTTGTGCCGCTTTCGCCTCAGTGTTCTTTGCCAGAACCCCGATGGTGCAGGGCTTCGGTAAGATGCTGATCATGGGCGTTGCGGCATGTCTGGTCACCTGTACGATGCTCTTGCTCCCTATCCTCTACCTGCGCGATCGAAAGAACGACGCCACCAACAAGCCCGATGAAATAAGAGACTCGTCGATTGATAAGATGGCGGCATTCGTGGCTCACAAATCAGTTAAGTATATCGCCGTTATCCTGGTGGTCGCCATAGGACTTTCAGCCTATGGCTGGAGTCAAGAACACACTCTGAAGGGCGAAGTCGGATATAAGCACAGTATAAGAGAAGGCTCTGCAGTAATGAATGCCCTTCAGAAAGCTACAGACTTATCCGGAGGGGTCATTCCCGGGGATGTGATCGTGGATGCCCCCAATGTCCTTGACCCGGCTATTCTGCAATGGCAGCTGGACACCGAGAAACGATTCATGGCGGATACCGGCATCCAGAATCCGGGCCATTATTCGGGTTCTGCCCAGAGTATATCGGATCTCTATATGTCAATCTTCGGGTCACTCCCCAAAGATGCCAAAACGGCACAATCCATGCTGGGGATGATACCAGAGAGAATGTGGATCAACTTCGTCAACAAGGATTTCACCCAGTCTCATATTGTGTTGATGAGCCAGTCTCCGGAAACTGAAGTTATTAAGACTTTCTACCAGGACGTGAGAGCGTATTTCGTCAACAACCCCGAGGGATCCAAGGTAACAGTGAGCGGTGACGGGCTGCTTCTCATAGAGCTGGCCAAGGATTTGGATGATAGCCGCACCCGGTTGACCTATATCGGGCTGGGATTTATCTTCGCCATGTTGCTGATCTGCTTCAAGTTCAAAATCGCCAGAGTGATCACGGCTGCCGTGCCCATTGTAATTATCCTTGGCTGGTCTGCGGTCATCATGGTCACCAAGGACCTGGGCGTGGACACCATGCTGGCGTTAATGCCGGCCCAGGTGATGGGAATCGGCGTAGAGTTCACCGTCCTGCTGCTAATGCGCTATTACGAGGAGAGAGACAGGGGTGGAGTGCCCATGGATTGCATGATCACGGCCATGAGCCGGATCGGGCGCGCCATTGTGGTTTCAGGCCTGATGGTGGCCGTTGGCTTCGGGGCATTGTATTTTGCCAAAGCCTTCCCAGGGATGAGCAATTTCGGATTCGTCACGGTGATCGACATGATTCTGGTGGTGGTCAGCACATTGATTGTGCTGCCCGGTATGGTGATCACCTTTGACAACTGGAATGACAAACGCAAGAAGGTTGCCGAACCAGCTAAACAGCCAATCAGCCAGTAGGGACAACTCGGGGACCTCTAATGAAGAGGTCCCCGAGTTAATATTTAAAGGAGATTCACGGTAGGATGACCAAGATGCCATTGGAAGGAATACGAGTCATAGAGTGGGCGATGTGGCAGATGGGCCCATCTGCGGCCAGCATGCTGGGAGATCTGGGTGCCCAGGTTATCAAGATCGAGGACCGGATCGGCGGCGACCCGGCCAGGGGAGTGGGAAGTATCTGCAAGGCGGTGGTGAAAACCGAAACCCGCAATATCTTTTTCGACGCTTTCAATCGCAGCAAACAGAGCATCACCCTGGATATTCAGACCGAGCAAGGAAGAGAGATTTTCTACCAGCTGATAGAGAAATCGGATGTCTTCCTCCATAACATGCGGGTTGGCGTTGCCGAACGCCAGGGAATTGATTATGCCACTTTGGCCAAGCGCAATCCTAAGCTGATCTATGCCCATGCCTCTGCATTCGGACCCAAAGGGCCGGATGCAGGGCGTCCGGCAGTTGACTACGTGGGGCAATCCAGATCGGCATTCATGACCACGGTGGGTGAGCCGCAGATGCCGCCGGTTTATGCCATGGGAACTCCGGCCGATCAGATGGGGGCCCTTATGACCGTGAGCGGGATAGTTACCGCATTGCTTGCCCGGGAGAGGTTCGGGATCGGTCAGAAGGTGGATATCTCCCTTTTGGGAAGCATGGTAGCCCTGCAAACGTTCAACGTATCGGCAACCTTGAATATGGGACAGCCTTTGCCTCGAATGCCTCGAGCCGGGATGGGCAACCCGATCTACAATCACTATAGATGCGGCGATGACAAGTGGCTTGTGCTGGCGATGCAGCAATCGGACAGGCACTGGCCTGAGTTCTGCCAGGCCGTAGGACTGGAGAACTTGATTGACGATCCCCGGTCAAACACCATACCAGCCAGAACCGCTAACGCCGAGACAATCATCGCCATTCTGGACAAGCTTTTTGCCACAAAACCGCGCCATGAGTGGCTGAAAATCCTCGATGGGAAGGATTTCGTCTATGGTCCCATAAACGACATGAAAGATCTGGTTCGCGACCGGCAGGTGCTGGAGAATGACTACATTATCGAATATGACGACCCCGGTAGGGGCAAGATCAAAATGATCGGGTTCCCGGTCAAACTAAGCAAGACACCGGCACGGGTGCAAAGCCCGATCCCCGAGTTCGGGCAGCACACCGAGGAAGTCCTTGAAGGGGTCCTGGGCTATAGCTGGGAGAAGATAGCCCAACTAAGAGAGCAACACGTCATCTAAGTTGGTCCCTCTGAAGGGGATGAAAATATTTGACACCAACAAGAGACGAGACCAAGATACAATGACCCAATAGACGAAAAGATTTGCGAAGCCGACTCCAATTGCACATGAAGCCCGTGCGTTTGAGTCGGCTCCCGACCTCTCAGTCAGATTGCCATGGTAAGGAGTTCGGCTAGCATGCCGAAACTCGAGTTGCTGTTCTTAATGCAAGAAAGAGCGTGTGTTTTTAGTCTCACATGTATCGTATACGATAATCTATGGCGTACATATAGTGCCAAAAGAAAGGAGGAACTATGACGTAATCGTTCTAATCCTAAGCCGGCGTCACTAACAAGTGTCTCTCTTGGCAAATACCGGCAACTGAACACTGCGAAAGGAGGAGAAAGTGTTAGAGAAAATAAGCGGAGCCTGGTTTGGACTGATCCGGAGCAAGCCGATTATATGGATTATAGTGGCTCTAGTATTATTGATTCCGGCGGGGATATTGGCCACAAAAGTGTCGTTTGGTTCCGACTATACCACCATAATGAGGAAAGACTCTCAGGGGTACAAGGAGATGGTGGAATTCGACAAGTACTTTGCCAGCGAAAATGAGCTGGTGATCATGGAGGCTCCCCATGACGTCTTGGTTAATGAGCAGAACTTCGCTGCCCTCAAGAAAATGGAGGGCGAGATAAGAGCGCTCCCTAACGCGTTCAACGTGTCCAGCCCTGCATTCATGGTCGAGTTCATGAAGCAAATGATGGGCACGCCGAATGCTGCCCCGGATGATCTGATTTACGATCCTGCCACCGGCAAGATGCGGACCACGTTCAGCAGCTTCTTCTTCAATCCGGATGCCATGCGTCTGATCGTAAACCTCAAAGGAGACCTCAAGCTTGAGGATAAGGCTGATCTCGATGCGGGCATGAAAAAGGCTGCCGCCGAAGCGGGTTTCTCACCGGACGTGAAGATCACCGTTACCGGGGTGTCCTCTGTCATCGACTATGCCAATACTGAGATTGCCGGCGCCTTGACCGTCATCATGATAATCGCCTTTGTATTGATGTTCCTGATACTGCTCTTCTTCTTCAAGATGCGCGGCTTCTTCGCATGGCGGTTTCTGGCTCTCGGCGTGGTAGGCATCGGCCTCGTCTATACGTTCGGAATCATGGGCATCGTCGATCTCAATATCGCCCTGGCTTCCGTGGGCGCTTTCCCCATCTTACTGGGTTTGGGAGTGGACTATGTGGTCCAATTCCATAACCGCTACGATGAGGAACAGAGAAACGGGAAGACCGCCGACGAAGCGGGATTGGCAGCCTTCACCCATATCGGGCCGCCCATTATCATGGCTGTGGTCGTCGGTTGTGTGGGCTTCGCCACGGCTCTCCTCTCCAAGACTCCGATGGTTCAGGATTTCGGCTGGATGCTGATCATCGGTGCGCTCATTCTTCTGATTGTTGCGCCTACTATTCTCATGGCCAGCTTGTATCGTCGAGATCGGAATAAGCCGGCCAAAGCAGATAAAGACGTTGTCCCCCCTGTTCTGGAAAGATGGCTGGGACATCTTGCGCCCAGGGTGGTCAAATATGCCATCCCCATTATTATCATCGGCGTCATACTGACAGGACTGGGATGGGCCGTAGAAGGGAAGATCAAGACTACGGCCGTAGCCACGGATTTCGTGGGCGGTAACGTGCAAGTTACCAAAGATTTCAAACACATGGTCGATCTGGCTAATGGGGCGTCCGCTTCGATGTCATTTATTGAAGTTCCGGACGCAACCGATCCCAAGGTGCTTCAGTGGATGGTTGAGCGCAAGCAATACGCATTGTCCACGTACGGGAGAGCGGAAGGGAAAGGCACTGTCAACGGGCAAACCTCAATCGCTGACCTGATCATGAATTTCAGCGGCGGAAAGTTACCGGCTACTGCTGAACAGGCCAAGGCCATCGTGAATATGATCCCTGAGCCGCTGAAGAAAAACTTCATCTCTCCGGACTTCACAAAGGCCAACATTGCGACCGGTCTGCAAACCTACGATCAGGAGTCCTACTATGTCGGGAGGGATGAGTTGACGGATATTTTCGGCCCAAACACACCACCTCCCGGCGCGACCCAGTATATTGCCTGGACAGGCACGATCTCCATGTCCACCACAGTCGCCGATGACCTGGCCGACAGCCGCGAAAAGATGACGTTTTGGGGAATCGGCCTCTGTCTGATCGCCCTGCTGGTCATGTTCCGGCTTAACTGGAAAAGGGTTATCACTGCTGCCCTTCCTATCGGATTGATCCTTGGATGGTCGAACGGCCTGACGTGGTTGATGGATATAAAGGTCAATCCTGTCATGGCGACCATGACCGCTCTGATCCTGGGTATCGGCACCGAATTCACCATTCTGCTGCTGATGCGCTATTATGAAGAGCGGGACAAGGGCACGAGCCCCATTAAATCTATGAGCATTGCCCAGACCAAGATCGGACGCGCCATCGTTATCTCCGGGTTGATGGTGATCATTGGATTCGGCTCGATGATATTTGCCTTTGACTTCCCCATCATTGCCGATTTCGGCACGCTCACCGTCATCGATATGGCTATGTGCATCATCAGCACGCTGGTGGTGCTGCCGGCCATTGTGGTCACCTTCGATCTATGGCGTGAAGGAACAGAGAACGTCAAAGAAACAGCCCAGGCTTGAGGATCTGAACAATATTGAGATATGGGATGAATCCTGCACGGCTGAGTGTTTGAATCCGCACCCCTTTTTTCGCACAGGGAACTGCCTCGATATGGAGGAGGCAGTTCCCTGTGTGTGAGTAGAGCGTCACCGAATACGCTTTACAGACTGATGGTTGATGACTTTGCAGGTCCAAGCTCCATCGGGATTGGAGTGATACTGAAGAGCGCAAATAATTTCACAGGAATAAGAAATGAGTGAGAAAACCGCAAAAAAGCCCCTGGATGAACTGGATCGGATGATCATTAGTGAACTGGAAGTCGATGCCAGAAGAAGTGCCAAGGAACTCGCGGCCAAGCTGGGCACCAGCCATACCACAGTACAGCGGCGATTACGATACCTCCTCGATGAAGGGATCATTTCATTCGTCACCATCGCTGATCACAAAACCCTGGGATACCTGACCCTGGTATTGCTGGGGATAAATATCCGCCCGGGAAAAGTGGATGCGGTAGCCACCCGGATCGCCTCCCTGGATTACTCCAAAATGGTTTCCGCCACCCTGGGCCATTATGATTTGCTGGTATCGATGTCCATCGAAGGCCTTGAAGATCTGGGCGGATTTGTCTCCACAGACCTGGGTGCCATTAAAGAGATCACCAATATCGATTCTATGATCATCCTCGAAATCTTCAAAAACGATTGGTCCTGTCTGGTGGCCAATGGCCATATCATCCAGCGCCATCCCGGCAAAAACCATCTGGACGAGTTTGAGAAAGCCTTGATCGGGGAATTGGAATTGCATCCCCGGGAAACCATTTCCGAACTGGCCCAGAAGCTGAGAACAAACCGGTTAACAGTGAGCAAGAGACTGCAAGCGCTCCTGGAAAAAGGGATTATTCGAATTGTCAGTGTGCCGGACCTTTCTGCTCTGGGCTACAAGATATGGATAACGGTAAAACTGAAAGTCGATCCTTCTCAGATTCATGAAGTTGCCCAAACCCTCTGCGGCTATCCGAATGTGACGCAGGTCATCATGCTCACGGGAATGTATGAACTGGGCATCGCAGCGGTGTTCAAAGATCGGACTGAGGTGTATGACTTCATGGAGAACCAATTGGGCCAGATCCCGGGAGTGATCGGGCATGAGGCGTTGATGAATCTGAAGAGCTACAAGCGCGCTTTTGGGCTGCCGCCCCTGCGCGGACAACATATTGTAAATAGCAAATCGTTGACCTGTCCGGTTTAGGAGAAGCGTCTCAGCCGAAGCGAATTGGTCACCACTGAAACCGAACTGGCGGCCATGGCTGCCGAGGCAAAGATCGGGCTGAGAAGAATGCCCCAGAAAGGATAGAGAATACCGGCGGCAATCGGGATGCCCACCGAGTTATAGAAGAACGCCCAGAAGAGGTTCTGTTTGATGGTTCGCATGGTCCGCTGGCTCAGATCGATGGCAGTGACCACGCCTCGCAGGTCGCCGGTGATCAGGGTGATATCGGAGGCTTCTATGGCCACATCGGTGCCGGTGCCGATAGCGATGCCGATATCCGCCTGAGCCAGGGCAGGGGCATCGTTGATCCCATCCCCGACCATCGCCACCACCTTGCCTTCTTCCTGGAGTCTTTTGATTTCCGCAGCCTTTTCACCCGGCATAACTTCCGCCAGAACGCTCTCGATTCCCGCTCTGGCGGCAATCGCCTGAGCCGTGCGCAGGTTATCCCCGCTGAGCATGATCACTTCGAGCCCCAAATCGTGAAGCTTCCGAACTGCCTCCACCGAGTGATCTTTGAGCGTATCGGCCACGGCAATAATCCCGGCCAGACTCCCATCAGAGGCCAGCAGCATAGGCGTTTTGCCATCCATGGATAGCGACTCCACCTGTTGGGTAGCATTGCCGATATCGATTCCTTCCTCTTGCATCATTTGCGGATTGCCCAGCAGAACGGATTTTCCTTCCACGCGAGCCCGAACTCCTTTTCCAGCGATGGCTTCGAAGTCCTGTGGCTCTTTCAATTCCAATCCTTCCGATCGGGCCCGGGTCACCATCGCTGCGCCCAGCGGGTGCTCCGAATTGCGCTCCACCGAGGCTGCCAGGACCAGAATCTCTTTGTCGCTCAGCCCATTGACCGAAAGGATATCCGTCACCATCGGCTCGCCTTTGGTCAAAGTTCCGGTCTTGTCAAAGACGATGGTATCGATCCGGTGAGCGGTTTCCAGACTTTCTCCGCCCTTGATCAAAATGCCCAGCTCGGCTCCTTTTCCCGTCCCAACCATAATGGCCGTCGGCGTTGCCAGTCCCAACGCGCACGGACAGGCGATGATGAGCACGGCCACAAATGTCAGCAGAGCAAAGACGAATGTCTCTCCGCCGATCAGGAACCATATCAGAAACGTCAGAATGGCGATGGAAATGACTGTCGGAACGAAGACGCTGGCCACTTTATCGGCCAGCCGCTGGATGGGAGCCTTCGACCCCTGGGCCTCCTCGATCAGCCGGATGATCTGGGCCAGCGTGGTTTCCCGGCCTACCTTGGTGGCCTCGAATTTGAAGCTACCCATCTTGTTGATCGTAGCGCCGATGACCTCATCTCCCGCATTCTTTTCCACCGGAAGGCTCTCGCCGGTGATCATCGATTCATCGACCGCCGAACTGCCTTCCCGGATGACGCCATCGACCGGTATCTTTTCCCCCGGACGCACCAGTATCAGATCGCCTTTACGAACTTCTTCCACTGGTATGTCGATCTCCTGGCCATCGCGAATCACTCGCGCCGTCTTCGGTTTGAGCCCCATCAGCTTCTTGATCGAATCCGAGGTCTGGCTTTTTGCCTTGGCCTCCAGCAGTCTGCCGAACAGGATCAGAGTGATGATCATCGCGGCAGTGTCATAGTAGACCATTGGGTTTTCACCCGGCGTCACGACAAGGCCGGGGAAGAAGGTCACGATGAAGCTATAGGAAAAGGCGGCCGATGTGCCTACCGCGATCAGGGTGTTCATATCGGATGTTTTGTGTTTCAGAGCCGACCAGAATCCGCGATAGAAGCGCAGGCCGCACCAGAACTGCACCGGAAGCGTCAGAACAAACAGAGAGTAGAACATGGTGCGCATCGAGATGTCCGCAAGCAGAGGAATGTGCTCATGCATACTCCCGATCATTATAAGGGTGGCAAGGACAGCACTGACAATAAACCGAAGCTTCAATGCGCCATATTCGGCGTCGCGGGCTTCCTTCTCGGTATCGCGGGCTTGTTCCTCTGAAGGTAAATCCAGGGGAGTGTATCCGGCATCGGTGATCGCCCGCTTGAGGTCACCCACGGTGACCCGGGAGGGGATGAATTCCGCTGTAGCTCTCTCTGTGGCGAAATTGACATTGGCCGAAACCACGCCGTCGAGACTGCGAAGGGCGTTCTCCACCCTGCGCACGCAGGCAGCACAGGTCATTCCCTGCACCGGGATGGTCACCTTTTCCAGCCGAGCCTCGTATCCCAGGTCTTTGATGGCATCGATCATCCGGTGGGGATCGGTCTTCTCTGGATCGTAGCTGACGGCCGCTTTTTCGTTGGCAAAGTTGACGGCCGCCTTCTTGACGCCTTCCAGCCTGGAGAGCCCCTTCTCGATGTTGAGGGCGCAGGTGGCACAGGTCATCCCCCGGATCGGGATTTCGATCCTCTTTTCGTTCGGCTTGTCTGCGATGCGTTCATCTTGATTCATGGTTTGTCACCAAACGGATGGAAAGACGCTGTGGTAGCGTAAACAGGGTTAACACTAGGACCTGACTACCCTGTTACCAGCTTCCTTCCGGCTTCAAAGGCATCTTTCAGTGCAGTGGGATGGTTCCTGATAGCGCCCTTTTCATCTACGCGAGCAAAGGTCAGTTCTCCGGCCGATTTGATATCGAGCACAGCAAACCAGGCCTTGAGCGTGGGCATTGCTGATTGAAAGAGGGTGGAAAATCCAGTTCCTCCCGCGGAGACAAAGAGACCCCACCGTTCTCCCCCGGAGTTGAGGGCCACCGGTTGCTTCAAGACTTGCTTTAATGCCCACAATGCCTGGCAACGGTCGATCATCGCTTTGGTCTGCGCGGTGAGCCCCATGAAAAACATAGGGGAGGCAATCACCAGCCGATCGCACTCACGCAGTTTGGGATACACCTTCTGCATGTCATCATCGATGATGCACTTTCCCTCTTTCAGACAGCCATCGCAATGAAGGCAAGGAGCAATCTTCAGTTCGCAGATCGATAAGGTTTCAACTTCCGCGTCGGCACTCTTGGCTCCGGCCAGCACCTGTTCCAGCAAGAGGTCGGTGTTTCCGCCCCGCCTGGGGCTTCCTGCTATTCCAAGAACTTTCATCTTCAGATTACCCCTTATGATTAGGCTGAAATCGTCTGACTCAACCCCCTGTCCCCCACTCGTTGGGGGAATTAGAGTATTTTGGGGGACACCCCCAAACCCCTGGCAGGAGGAATCCTGCATCTCTTTGTTGACAGGCTATTTATGGCATTCCCACTTTGAATCTAACCGCCGGGTCTGTTTTCATCTGTGACTGGGGTCATAGGTGGATTGTCATAACCAAGATTTGTTATCTGCTGGTATGGTTGAGGATAATGGGAGCGAAGCTGCTTGTCAATGACCACTCTCTTCCGATTGACAAATCGGGCAGGCAATCGCAGAATGAATCAAGAGAGGTTATCCTCAGGAGGCCGCCATGATCGATGATCTCATTAAGGGGAACCGCAGCTTTCGCCGGTTTGACCAGAGTTATACTGTAAGCCGCAAGACGCTGGAGGAGCTGGTTGATCTGGCTCGCCATTCAGCCTCAGCCCGAAATTTGCAGCCGTTGAAGTATTTTCTCTCCTGCGATCCTCAAACCAACGCCTTGATCTTCGATACCCTCACCTGGGCGGCGGCACTGAAGTGGGCAGGTCCGGCTGAGGGTGAAAGGCCATCGGCGTATATCGTCGTGCTCGGCGATACAAAGGTGGCTACCAACTTTGGTTGCGATCATGGCATCGCCAGCCAGAGCATCATGCTGGGGGCCAGAGAGCGGGGGTTGGGGGGATGCATGCTGGCCTCAGTGAATCGGCAAAAGCTCCGATCCGAGCTGAACATTCCAGAGCAACATGAAATCCTGCTGGTGCTGGCTCTCGGCAAGCCTGCCGAAACTGTGGTAATTGAATCCGCCAAGCCGGATGGAGACACAACTTATTGGCGTGACAGTCAGGACGTGCATCATGTGCCAAAGCGGACGCTGAAGGAAATCATTCTAAATTCTGCATAACCCGCGATTGAATATCAATGAGCGAAAGCATTCAAGACCTGTTTATTGACGTCCCCGCCAACTATGAGATCATCAACCACCTCCTGACCTTCGGGCAGGACATCCGCTGGCGCAGAAGGGTAGCGAAGGCTGCCGCCTCAGGGGGTGGATCGGCATGGCTTGATGCCTGTGGCGGCACCGGAGAGATGGTGGCCCGCCTTTCTGACCTTGCTCCGGAAAACACCCGGATAGTGGTGGCCGATTTCTCTCTCCCGATGATGAGCAAGGCATTAGAAAAGCCCGAGTCAAAGCGGATCGATTTCACCCTCGCAGATGTCAGCCATTTGCCTTTTCAGGATAATTCTTTTGATGTGCTGACCATCGCCTTTGCCACCCGGAATCTGAATACCAGCAGAGAGAATCTGCTCAGCTGTTTTGCCGAGTTCAACCGGGTTCTGAAGCCGGGAGGAAGGCTGGTTATGCTGGAGACAAGCCAGCCGAAATCAAACATCATCCGATGGTTTTTTCATCTTTATCTGAAGCTGGTCGTGAGGCCGGTGGGACGTCTCATCTCCGGCTCCGATGCCCCCTACGTCTATCTCTCAGACAGCATGCGCCGATTCTATAGCGCCGAAGAGCTTGCGGAGAATATCCGGGAGGCTGGCTTCTCTGAAGTCAGTTTCAAGCGCTTCATGCTGGGCGCTGCTGCCATACACCAAGCGCGAAAAGGATACTGACTACTGTGAGACCGGGTTTGCCATTCCGGCGCAGGCCGGAATCTAAGGCTGGAGGAGACTGCGAGTATGGACTCCGGTCTTCACCGGAGTGACGAAGAATTAAGCCCTTTCGGCCCCCCTTTTTAGAGGGGAGGCCGAAAGGGCTCCTTATGCTGCGCGGCAGTGATTAAGCGTTAACCGGGGCTTTCTTGGCGTGCTCGATCTTCCCCTCCCTCAGAGGAGAAGGCCCCAGCTCTTTGATGCGGTTGACCATCTCTTCCATGGTCTTGGCGAACTTCTGGCCCTCTCCGGCGCCGATCCACTCCAGCCTCAAGCGGTCGTCTTCCAGTCCCAGCCGGTGCAGCAGGGTTTTCAGCCTTGCTATCATCTTTTCCGCTCTGACGTTCCCGGAAGTATAGTGGCAATCCCCAATGTGGCATCCGGCGACCAAAACGCCGTCGGCGCCATCTTCCAAAGCCTTGAGCACATAGGTGAAATCCACCATTCCGCTGCACATCACCCGAATCACGCGCACGTTAGCCGGATAGCGCATGCGGCTGGTTCCGGCCACATCGGAAGCGCTGTAAGAGCACCAGTTGCAAGCAAACACAATTATCCGTGGTTCAAAACCTTCTTTCACCAGTCTATACCTCCACTAAGGCATCAACCATGGCTCCGATCTCATCCCTGGTGAAATGCCTGGTAGTCATAGCTCCTGTAGGGCAGACAACAGCACAACTGCCGCATCCCTTACAGAGCGCTTCGTTGACAACGCACACCGGCATCTTTCTGCCGTCTTTCAGAACGATCTCCGGGGCGTGATATTCGCACACATCTTCACATCGTCCGCAGCCGATACAGATGGACTCGTCGGCATGCGAAACCACCGCCTCAAGTGTCACCGATCCCCGACTGATCATCGCCAGCGCCTCTCCGGCTCCGCCGAGTGCTTGGCCGACAGTATCGGTGATATCCTTTGGCCCTCCGGCGCAGCCTATCACAAAGACACCGGCTGTCGGGGTGGCTATCGGATCGAGCTTGAGATGCTTTTCCTGGAAGAAGCCATCCGGCCGGCGGGAAATGTTGAACATCCTCACGATGTCCTCCGAATCCGAACGCGGCTCGAGCGCCTGGCAAAGGATGACCATATCCACCGGCGTTCTCATCACGCCTCCCAGAAGCGTGTTATCGCCGACAACGACCAGCTTCCCTTTCTCTTCATCTGTGATAGCCTCGTCCGTGACCTTGGCCACTTTGCCGCGGACAAACTTGACGCCCTCTTCGGAAAGGCGCTTGTAGAACTCTTCATAGCCCTCGCCAAAGCAGCGCATATCAATGTAAAACTCGTATACTTGTGCGTCCGTCTTGTGTCTCACCAGATGAGCATCTTTGAGGCCATACATGCAGCAGACACGGGAGCAATACTCGTGATAGTTCTTGTCGCGGCTGCCGACGCAGTGTACGATAGCCACACTCTCCGGCGTGCTGCCGTCTTTCATCCGTATCTCACCACCGGTCGGCCCGCCTGCGCTGCACATTCTTTCGAACTCCAGCGCGGTGAGAACGTTCTCATACTGACCGTAGCCGTACTGTTTAATTGGAGCAGGATCAAAGGCATCGAATCCGGTAGAGAGGATGATAGAACCAACCTCCACCTCGATGGTCTCATCCGGCATGTCATAGTCGATCGCCCCGGCCTGGCAGAGCTTGGCACACTCGCGGCAATCGCAACAGCCGCCGCAGGCAAGACACCGCTTGGCCTCTTCCTGGGCTTGTTCAATGGAGTAACCCAGTTCCACTTCCCCGAAGCTCTTGATGCGCTCCGCCGAAGCCTGCTCCGGCATCTCAACGCGCTCATGCACGGGGAATTCTTTTTTGAGTTCCGCGATCTCTTTCTCATCCAGTTTCTGCGGGGCCTTTTTCTCTTCGACAGCCGGGGTTTCTCCCTTTAAGTAGGCATCGATAGATTTGGCTGCTTTCTGTCCGCCGGCTATTGCATCTACAACCATCGCCGGTCCGGTGACTACATCTCCGGCGGCGAAAACGCCCTCAATGTTAGTCGCCAGATTATCATTGGCTACAACATTCCCCTTGGCTGTCTTCAATCCCAGAGCCTCAGCAAAGTTGACATGGGACGTCTGCCCAAGCGCAGTGATCACCGTGTCCACATCAATAGTAAACTCCGATCCCTTAATGGGAACAGGCCGCGGCCTGCCGCTTGCATCGGGCTCGCCCAGCTTCATGCGAATGCATTCGATCTTGGCTGCCTTGCCCTGCTGAGCATCTATCTTGACGGGATTGGCCAGGAACATCAACTCGATCCCCTCGTCCTCTGCGCCCTTGACCTCTCCTGCATTAGCGGGCATCTCCACCCGGGTGCGCCGGTAGATCAGAGTCACTGAAGCCCCGAGTCTGCGCGCCACGCGAGCGGCGTCGATAGCAGTATTGCCTCCGCCGATCACGGCCACCTTGGCTCCCACCTTGACCTTCTTGCCCAGGTTTATCTCCCGCAGGAAATCTACGCCCGTAATAACGGCCTTGGAGTCTTCGCCCGGAACCCCCATCTTGACGCTGCCGTGGGCTCCGGTGGCAACCAGTATCGCCTTGTAATCGCGTTTCAGATCTTCGATCTTGACCTGCTCACCGACTTTAACGCCTGTTTTTATGTCAACTCCCAGCTTCTGAATGTAAGCGATATCCTTGGCCAGGATATCCTTGGGCAGACGATACTCCGGAATTCCCACGCGCAGCATTCCGCCCGCTTCAGGCAGGGCTTCAAATATCGTTGGTTCATATCCTAGTAATGCCAGATCGTTGGCGGCTGCCAGTCCTCCCGGCCCGCTGCCGATGATGGCCACCTTCTTGCCGTTCTTGGGAATCTGGGGGACTTCGATCTTATCGATATCCACCTGATCGCAGAGGAACCGCTTCAGTGAAGCGATAGCCAGCGGATCATCCACATATCCGCGCTTGCACGCAGTCTCGCAAGGATGATAGCAAACGCGACCGCAAATAGCCGGGAGAGGATTGGTTCTCCTCATTACCTGGTAGGCTTCCTGGAATTTCCCCACGGCGATCAGCGCCAGATAGCCCTGGACATCCATGTTAATCGGGCAAGTAAGCTTGCAGGGCGGAGTCTCTCTCTTATCGATAAGGAATTTGTTGGGAATGGCCTGCGCAAAAGGCCTGTAAATAGCCTTGCGTGTGTTCATCCCCTCATTAAAAGCGTTCGGAATATCCACGGGGCAACCCTTGGTGCAATCCCCGCAGGAGGTACATTTCTTCAGATCGACGTAACGAGCCTTTTTCTTGATCTTGGCCTTGAAATTCCCAACGTAGCCCGATACTTCTTCCACCTGGCTGCAGCTGAAGAGCTCGATGTTCGGGCTGGAACCCACATCGGTCATCCTTGGAGTCATGGTACACTCAGAGCAATCGAGGGTCGGGAAGGTGACATCCAACTGCGCCATGTGGCCGCCGATGGAAGCCTCTTTCTCCACCAGATAAACTTTGTTCCCGGAGGCCGCGATCTTGAGCGCTGCCGTCATACCCGCAATGCCGCCACCTACCACAAGGGTATTGGGGTTCACTGGGGCCTCTCTGACCACCAGAGGTTCATGGAGACGAACCCTGCTTACCCCGGCCCGGATCAAATCCTTGGCCTTTTGGGTGGCCGCTTCCTTATCCGTATGAACCCAGCTGCAGTGCTCCCGAACGTTTACCTGCTCGTACAGATAAGGGTTAAGCCCGGCCTTGGCGCACGCATTGCGGAAAGTCAGCTCGTGCATCCGCGGCGAGCAGGAAGCCACCACCACTCGATCGATTCCGTTTTCCCTGATATCTTTCTGGATGAGCTCCTGTCCAGGCTCGGAACACATATACATGTAGTGTTGCGCCGAGGCTACCGAGTCCAACCCGGCAGCATATTTAGCTACTTCTTCAACCTCCACTGTGCCGGCGATATTCTCGCCGCAGTGGCAAATATATACACCCGTTTTCTCTGCCATACTTACCCCTTGGACCTAAATGGCCTCTCTTGCTAATTCTGCAATGTCCTTGATCTCTATGCCGCTGCCTTTCTCCGAAGACAGAAGGCTATCCTCGAAATTGCTCATGCAATACGGGCAGGCGACCGCCAGAATCTCAGCGCCCGTTTCGATAGCTTGATTGAGCCGAATATCGGAGAACCTTTCTCCCTTCTTGGTCTCCATCCATATCCTGCCACCGCCGCCGCCACAGCACAGCGCCAGCTCGCGATTATCCTTCATCTCAACCAGTTCCAACCCGGGTATGCTCTTCAGAACCTTTCTGGGCTCATCATAGATTCCACTGTGCCGACCCAGATAGCACGGATCGTGATAGGTGACCCGCTTGTTCAGGCTCTTAGTAAACTTGAGCTTGCCCTGCTCGATCATCTGGGCGAGATACTGAGTCATGTGTATCGCTTCGAAGTTACCGCCCACCTCCGGGTATTCGTTCTTGAAGGTGTAATAGCAATGGGGAGAATTGACGACGATCTTTTTAACGCCCTTCTCGGTGAAGACCTGGGTATTGTCCCTGGCGAGCGACTGCATCAGAGACTCATCTCCTGCCTTACGCACGCTTTCGCCGCAACAGCTCAACTCTGCGCCAAGCACGCCATAGCTTGCCTTGAGCGCATTCAGGACATCGGCTCCGGCCTGGGCCGCCCTCTGAATCTTGGCATCATAAGCAGTGAAACAACAGGCAAAAAAGAGGAAATCCATCTCTTTGGAGAAGGTCTTCACATCCCGCCCTTTAGTCCATGCCATCCGCTTTTCCTTCGACTCACCGTAAGGGTTGCCTATCGCGGCGATGTTCTTCAGCGTGACTTCAAGCGATTTGGGAACATGTCCGAATCCCATTCCCACCATCGCCCTGCGGAGAGCCCTCATCACATCGATGATCTCCACACCGCGAGGACACCGGTCGACGCAAGCATGACAACTGGTGCACATCCAGTTATCCTCGGACTCGAAATCGATGAGGCCCAGTTGCGACTGGCCCATGATCTTGCGGACGGGAAAACTCCTGACCATGTTCCAGGGACAAGTTCCTGTGCAGAGCCCGCACTGATAACAAAGCCGGAGCGGCTCGCCACCGGCCTCCACTATAACTTGTACTGCTTCCTCAAACGGAGTTAATGTTGTCATATTTAATACCTACCGGAGTTACTTCAGCTTGCTCGCCACGAAATCGGTGAAATCCATCACCTTGACCGTCGGCGGGTTCTCTTTCTCATTGGGCTCTTCCAGGAAGCATCGGAAATGAGAAACACACTTGCTGCAAGCGGTGATCATGATCTCCGCCGTCTGCGATGCTTCCATCAATCTATCCTGCCGAATCTCTTTCGAGAACTCATTGCAGTTCATCCACGCGCCGACGCCGCAACAGGGGCCGTCTTTGCCATGCCTCGGCATATCCTTGAAATCGGCAATCTGCTTGAGCACTTCCCGCGGGGCCTCGAACTCGCCCATGTGTCTGCCCAGTCGGCACGGATCATGGTAAGTTACTTTTTCGGTGCCTTTTTCAAAGCTCAGCTTGCCCTGCTTCATCAGGTCTCTCACATACTGAGATATGTGATAAACCTTGGCAGGCAGGGAATATTCTTTCGATAGAGTCCTGTAATCCTCGGCGCAGGTGGTAACGATCACCTTAGCCCCTTTGAGGAGCTTGGTGTTCTTCTCTCGCAAAGCGTTGAAAAGGTCGGTCTGGCCGGACCAGAACGCATCGTGGCCGCTGTCTGCCAGCTGCGGTATTATGGCGGGTTTAATCCCGGCATGGTTGAGTATCTTCACCGCGCCGGACATGATCCGCCTGGCCCCGATATCGAAATTCATCACCGGCTCTATATAAGGGAGAGATCCGACGAAATAGACGATTTCGCCTTTGTCCACGAAATCGCCCTCGATCAGGTCCGTCCAATCCCGCTTCAAATCGTCTCTCAGCGTTATCCGGGAGATGAGATCGAAGGCTGCTTTGTGGGAAAACGGGATATCGGCACCCTTTTCGACGAGGAGTTCCCTTGCTTTCCTGATGATCTCCGTTACCTTGACGCCAGAGGTACATTGCTGCTCGCACATCATGCAGGTGGGGCATCGATAGATGGCCTCGACAAGTTCCTGATTGACATCCAGGTCCCCTCTGGCTAAACCCCACGTCAGCAACACCCTCCCCCTGGCTACGTCGGTATCCCAGCCCTCGGTCTCTTTGTACATGGGACAGATCGCTCCACACTTTCCGCACCGGGAACACTTGGTTATATCGATTAGTAATTGCTCGTTATTCATGTGACCTCGAACAGTTTTCCTGGGTTCATAATATTCTGTGGATCGAAGACCTTCTTGATGGCCTGCATCCACGGGTACGAAGTGGGATGCTCTTCTATGAGCCATCTGATCTTGAATGCTCCGATTCCGTGTTCCGGCGTTGCCGTTCCTCCCAGCCTCAGCGCAGCCTCGTGGACCATGTCGCCGGCCTTCTTCCCCCGCGCCAGTTCCTCTTCGTCCAACATATTAACAGCCATGCCGGAATGCAGATTACCGTCCCCGATATGGCCATAAGTGGCAATCTGAATGTTGGTCTCCGCGCTGATCCTTCTCAGCTCTCTGAGCATCTCAGGTATTTTTGTCAGGGGAACGCCATAGTCATCGGCGAGGTTCGGGCCAGCCTTCTTAGGATCGAGCCTGGATATGGCGGAGGCAACTGACTTCCTGCCTGCCCAGAGCGCATCCGCCTCTTCCTTGCTAGCCGCAGTTTTCACTTCGACGGCGCCCGCCTTCTCGCAGACATTGATTACCACCTCAGTCTCTTCCTTTACAGCGGCCGCACTTCCTTCAACATTGAAGAAGAGCATGGCTTCGACATCGGGAAGACCGATTTCAGGCTTGTATTGATTGACGGCTTGAATACCCGATCTATCCAGCACATCGCAGGCTGCTGGAACGATGCCGGCGGCAAAGGTGCCAACCACAGCCGCGCCGACTTTGTCCAGATCATCAAAATAAGCGACAACCGTGGCCTTGTACTTGGGTTTGGGAAGTATCTTCAGGATAGCTTTGGTCACCACTCCCAAGGTGCCCTCTGCACCCACAATCAAAGCCGTCAGGTCATAGCCGGAGACGCTCTTCACCGTTTTTGAACCGGTCTTAATAACCGAACCATCTGGCAGAACCACTTCCAGGCCGAGGACTGAATTTCTGGTGTTGCCGTACTTGAGGCAGGTCATGCCACTGGCGTTGGTACCGATCATTCCGCCGATAGTAGCAAAGTCGGTGGAAGCCGGGGCCGGAGGCCAGAAAAAGCCGCGCTCCGCTAATTTGGAATCCAACGTGACGTGAAGGATGCCAGGCTCTACCACAACATAGAGATTATCCGTATCGAACTCCAGGATATTATCCATGTTGCGCATGTCAAGGACGATCCCGCCCTTGACCGGAACCACTCCGCCTTCCATCCCGCTGCCGACTCCCCTCGGTACAATGGGAATATTGTTCTTGGCCGCCAGTTTGACGATTGCGGAAACCTCTTCCGTCGTCTTCGGCCGGACAACATAATCCGGCATACCCTCGACGATGGAGACGTCTTTGGAGTAGGTATAGAGGATCGTTTTGTCATTCGATGCTCTTCCTTTGCCCACGATTTTGATAAGCTCATCTATGATGTTCACCTGCTTCGATCTCCTTCAGGCGTTTGTTCCTGAGACGGGTCACTTTAGCGGCGTAACCCATCCTGATTTCAGTATAGCATAGGCAATTATCGGTTTCACGAAGAGGGCTGCCCCATTTGGCCTGGGCAGCCCCCTTGTTCCTCTAGGTTTGTAGTCAGATGGAGACTACTACTTCTTCTTGCCCCACTTGGCCATCCACTTGTCTTCTACCTTGGGATTTACCGCGTAGAGAGGGAACTTGCCTTCGAAGGCCTGAATGACCTGGGTAACCGGCTTGCCGTACATCTCTTCCTGAGCAGTAGTGGAATACCACGCGCTGTGGCCGGTGAGATAAACGTTAGGCATCTTAATGAATGGGCAATCCGGCTTGATAGGCTCATCCCATGTTACATCAAGGCCAGCTCCGGCAATGAGTTTTTCCTGGAGCGCCTTAACAAGGGCGGGCTCATCCACAACACGACCGCGAGCAGTATTGATGAAATAGGCGGTCTTCTTCATCTTCTTGAACTCATTGTAGCCCAGCATGCCCTCGGTCTCGCTGTTGTGAGGACAATGCACAGTGACATAGTCCGACTCTTTCAAGAGGGTATCCAAGCTCACTGGCTCGATATAGCGGCTCTTCAGGACCGATGGGAAGACGTAGGGATCATAGCCGATAACCCGCATGCCCAATCCACGGCACTTGAGAGCGGCAGTCATACCGATTCGACCGCAACCGATGACGCCCACGGTCTCAGCGTTCGTCCGAAACACGGGATAAAGGACCTCCATCAAGCCCTTTTGGTCCCGAAGCGTATTGAGTTGCTTTTCCTTTGCCGCCTGGTTCATCTGAATCAGCTTGCGACCCAGAGCCATTATCATGGTCACTGCCATTCCGGAGACTTCATCGACACCGTAATCGGGAACATTGCAGACCACTATGCCAAGCTCTGTGGCCGCGTCCACATCAACCTTTTCATAACCGACGCCAGCGCTGGCGACGATACGACACTTGGGCAACGCTGTAAGCACACGACGGCTGAACGGCTGAATTGTAGTCCCGCCCATTACCGCATCGCAATCCTTCGCGTTTTCGATGATCTGGTCTTCCGTCATCCACGTGCCTTTGACCAGGGTATGACCCAGCGGCGCCAGCAGCTCTCCCTTAAAATTAACTCCCGGCATGTCTATACATTGAGCAACTTTGAAACCCATAGATCCCTCCTTTTGATGTTTTGCTAAATATTGAGATTCATCTCATGCTGGATTTCCAGCCAAACCTCTCTGAAAAGATGGAAAGGGATATTTCTCTTGCGCGGGCCTCCTTTCATGGTTGATGCCTCTTTAAGTCCCGGCGTTCAACGGAGCACTGCCGGAATTCGCCATCTGCCCAACCGGCTCGAAGGAGAACTCTCCAGCCGCTTTACACATTAAAACGACTGTTTGTGCGGAAAGCCTGCACAAACAGCACTCAATGCTAGAATTTTACATGCCAAGCCGCTTCTTGTCAATCACCAAGTAGTCGGTGGCAGTGTTCGCTAATGGTTGATGGGAATATCTGGGGTTTGAATCGTTGGGGCATCTCCAGTATGCTCAAACGTGTGCAGCCTGTAACACGTATCAAGTGCAATCCACACGTCTTTAGGCGAACCTTCGCCAGCTTGCTGAGAAAGTCAGGCGTGGATAGCATGACCATCAGAGACCTTGGCAGATGAGAGTCTCTGGAGATGGTGCAGAGCTACACCAGGTCAGTGACGTTCTGTGCTATCTTAAAGCTGTACAAGGCACCGTTGTCCCGGGATACTTGACCAACTTCTCTAGTCCCCAAGACAATCCCTGCCCTTGAGGGTTTTTGCTGGCAGAATGTGTAGGGATTTTTGACCGGGCCAAGGCTGGGCATATGCCCTAGTCAAGCGACACAGCCAAATAGGTGGTAGTGTCCATCACGCCAGGGACAGTATCAATGTCAGAGAGGACTATATTGGCTATGTCTTCGGTATCGGCAGCCTGCAAGATAACAATTATATCGTATGAGCCCATGACCGCATCTGCAACCAACACCGCTGGCGTTTGGCGAATGGCTTTGACCGCTTGAGGAAGTATGCTTCCGTCGCATTTCACCAAAACATATGCTTTTGTTGCCATGACGCTTCACCTCTATCTTTTGCTCATAACTATTCTACCAAGACAATGTGTTGCCTCAAGACGAAGTTGCCGAGAAGACAGAGACCAAGGATAATGATGCTCAGGTGTGAGAGAAGATAACGGTAGGGATGGAGGAAAAACGAATCCCCCCAGGTAGCTTTGGCTCTACCTAGGACTCCTGCTCTGACTTGCGCTACCGCGGCATCCGCACTCTGATTCCCACCTCGGTTGCCACTACCTCAAATTCCAGACTTGGGTTCTGCCTCGGTTAGCACCGCCTCTGCATCCAGCCTTGGCTCAGACTGCCTTGGTTTCCTGGGAGGACTATAATCATCATACCCGCAATCAAGCGGATACAAAATACGTAAGCCTACGTAGTTTGTCCCAATCGTCAACGTATTTTTCGCAGACCTTTTCCAGCTTCAGCAATTTAATGACAGCACCCGAGACGATGGTTATGCCCATCTCAGGGGTCCTTGCTTTTGAATCGACCCTGTAGAAGACCCGGTGAATGAAATCCGGGGATATACTCCCTCTTATTATAATTGAGGCTGTTTAGTTTTGATTTCAGCCTCGACTTTGACTGATTTTGTAATGCCTTCACCCCCACGTATCTGGTAGAATCAACTCAGATTCAGATTGAGGGGGAGAATCCTCCATGAGAACAGC